>NZ_JANJGQ010000029.1:0-52204 GCF_030847595.1 Pseudoalteromonas sp. 20-92 | reverse complement strand
TTATCAAAACCATCAGTAAGCGGGCTTCTAAGCGAGTGGCACGCATAACAGCCTTGCATAAAGCTGTTATCGCGGGGCTCACCTTGCCAAGTGGCAATTTTATCATCACCGATAATTTTCCACTGCGACATATTGGTCGGGCTTGTTTGAGCTGCCTTTATGATTTTTTTAGTTTTATGTTCGTCCGTTATATCGTTGTGGCAAGATTTACAGCCCACATTTATATTTGAAAAGTGCGTATCAAAGTTTTCTTTTTCAGTATTGTAATTACGCTTTAAATTATCCGAATGGCAATCGGCGCACATACCGTTCCAGTTTTGCAGTGGTTGCAACCAATGGAGGCGGTCGTTGGGTTTTACATCCTCGTTAGCATAGTTTGCATACCAACGCTGCCCGCCAAGTGCTTTGGCGCGACTATCCCATGCAAAAGGAAATACTTGGTACTTACCTTTTTCAACTTCAATTAAATACTGTTGCAGCGGGTCAAAGCCAAATACATAACTTACGGTGTACGTTTTTTTAGTGCCTTGCTCGGTCAAATCAATTAAAAAGGCATCTTTTTCTTTATAAAACACGGCTTTTTGGGAAAAGTGGGTAGTAGTTACATTATTAAAATCCCCAAGCACTGTATCTTTATTGGCTAAAGCCATTGAACTTGCATGATCTGATTGTTTCCAATCACGGGTTTGTGGTTGATGACAAGACTGGCACTCATCGTTTGCAATCGTTGAAAAACAGCTGCATAAAAAAAGAACAACAAAAAGGCTGTTTTTTATATTTATCATTTTAGAATCCACCTTTAATAGCTCACGAATGCATACTTAAAATTAAATAACGGGCCGCAGCTAAGCACTTAATAAATGGGCTTTACCTTTAAGCTGATACTGTTATTAGGCTTAAGTAATAGTGAGAAATTGAAAAATTAATTTTAAAATATCATACATCATATGTTTGCAATATTGTTATGTTTTGTTTAGTGTAGCGATATTGTGATTTATAAACGCATTATTTACAACTCAACCATAAAATTAACTAGCCGTAATAGTCTAATATAACCAATATGTTAGCTATGGTGTAATTAATATTTTTTAGCTATGTGCTTAACTATTATATTAAATAGGAAACTGTGATGAATAAGCTACTTGTTCTTCTTTCTGTATGTTTAGGCTTTTGCGTTAGTGCTAATGCAATGGCAAAAGCACAAACAGAAAAACCTAATATTGTTTTAATTTTTGCTGATGACGCAGGTTTTGGTGATTTTGGCTTTCAAGGTAGTACGCAGCTTAAAACACCTAATTTAGATAAACTCGCCCAAAGCGGTGTCCGTTTTACCCAAGGTTACGTGAGTGATTCTACTTGTGGTCCTTCACGCGCAGGTTTAATGACAGGTAAATACCAGCAACGTTTTGGTTACGAAGAAATTAATGTACCTGGTTTTATGAGCGGTAACTCGGCACTTAAAGGTGCAGATATGGGCTTGCCATTAGATCAAAAAACAATGGGCGATTACCTTAAGGAGCAGGGTTATAAAACAGCGGTATTTGGTAAGTGGCATTTAGGTGACGCCGACAGATTTCATCCTTTAAAACGTGGTTTTGATACCTTTTTAGGTTTTAGAGGTGGCGACAGAAGCTACTTTAACTATTCAGAACAAGAAATGAAAAATGGAAACAAACATTTTTTTGATAAAAAATTAGAACGCGACTTTGGTAATTACGAAGAGCCAAAAGAGTACTTAACCGATGTGTTAGGTAAAGAAGCCGCTAAATACATTGAACAAAACAAAGACGAACCATTTTTCATCTACTTAGCTTTTAATGCAGTACATACTCCGCTTGAATCAGATCCTAAAGATTTAGCTAAGTTTCCAAACTTAACGGGTAAACGTAAAGAACTTGCTGCAATGACCCTAGGTCTAGACAGAGCCAGTGGTTACGTACTTGATAAACTTAAAGAGCTAGGCTTAGATGACAATACTATTGTAGTTTTTTCAAACGACAACGGTGGTCCATCTGATAAAAACGCATCAAATAATGCACCACTTGCAGGTACTAAATCAAACCAGTTAGAAGGGGGAATTCGTGTACCATTTTTAATTAGTTGGCCAAAGCATATTAAACCAGGTTCGACTTACGACTACCCAGTAAGCACACTCGATTTACTGCCTACTTTTTACAGTGCAGCTAAAGGTAAAGCGTTAGGTAGTGATATTGATGGCGTTGATTTACTCCCTTATATTCAAGGTGAAAACACAGCACGCCCACATAAAGTGATGTACTGGAAAAAAGAAAACAGAGCTGTAATACGCGATAACGATTGGAAACTCATTCGTTACCCAGACAGACCAGCAGAGCTATACGACCTAAGCTCTGACATTAGTGAACAAACAGATTTAGCAGCAAAAAATCCTGAACGTGTTAAAACTATGTTTAAATCATTGTTTGAATGGGAATTAACGTTAGAGCGCCCGCGCTGGTTATTAAAAAGAAAATATGAAAAATATGATATAGACCGCATGGATAAATACCGTTTACCAGCAACTCAACCTTAATAACGCATAGGTAATAATAATGAAAATAGAATCCGTTGAAGCGCTTTTAGGCTGCGTAGGAAAACGTAATCAGCTATTAGTAAAAGTAGTAACCGAATGTGGCATAGTTGGCTGGGGCGAATCGGGTTTGTCAAATCGAGAGCAGGCAGTTATTGGCGCAATACAGCACTTTTCGGGTTTTTTAAAAGGGCAAGATCCGCGTAAAATAGGCCGTATTTGGCAAGAGCTTTATCGTAGTCATTATTTTGAAGGGGGCCGTGTAATTACAGCTGCTATTTCGGCAATTGATATTGCACTTTATGATATTTTAGGTAAGTCATTACAAGTGCCTGTTTATCAGTTGTTAGGGGGTAAACAACGCGAGCACATAGCGTGCTTTGCGTGTTGTTATACAGAAGCAGATCCTGATAAATTTGACGATTTAGTTAAAGAAGCAAAAGCGCTTATCGCGCTCGGCTGGACAACAATAAGAGTCATACCGAGTCGTTTTGACGACCCTGTTTTTTTTGAACCACAAGAATCTATAACGCGCACAGCTCGCTGCTTAAATGAGCTGCGTAAAGTTCTTGGGCCTGATATTACACTCGGTATTGATTACCATCACAGATTAAGCGTAGCTGAGGCCGCTTCGTTTTGCCAACGTTTAAAGCGCGACACACTCGATTTTATTGAAGAACCGATTCGTCATGAATCCCCTGATGCCTATAAAACACTGCGTACTTTAACGCATATTCCTTTTGCAATTGGTGAAGAGTTTAGCTCTAAATGGGCAGCTAAGCCTTATATAGAACAGGGGCTTACGCAGTATTTACGTGTGGATGTGTGTAACATTGGAGGCTTAACAGAAGCAATGAAAGTGGCTGGTTGGGCTGAGGCACATTATATAGATGTTATGCCACACAACCCGCTTGGTCCTGTGTGTACAGCAGCAACAAATCACTTTGCAGCATCACTACCAAACTTAGGCTTAATGGAAACACACCAAGGTCCATTTAGTGAATTTGGCGCCCATGATCCACTTCTTTTTCCTAAGCAGCATGTATTAACAGGCAATAAATTTACTATTCCTGAAGTACCTGGTTTAGGTGTTGAAGTGAACGAAGTCGCCTTTAGATTGGCAACCCCTGTAGAAACCGAAGCGCCGCATTTATCAAAGCGTGATGGTTCACATACCAACTGGTAACTAGTTTAGAGAATTAAATGAATACACTTACAGCGACTGTTTTTGATAACACACTAAATTTTGTCGGCGAGGGCCCTTTGTGGCACCCGATCACACAAACGCTTTATTGGATTGATTTTCCAAACCATATTTTGCACAGCAAAAAAGGCGACCATAAAGTTGGGCAACGCTTAGATGATATGGTTACCGCTCTGGCTTGGGTAAACAAGGAAACCCTATTACTAGCAGGTGATAAAGGCCTAAGTGCCTATAATACCAGTACGCATAAGCAAACTTTCTTGTGCAGTGTTGAAGCAGATAAACCTGACAACAGAAGTAACGACGGACGTGCCGATCCGTGGGGTGGGTTTTGGATAAGCACAATGCATGGCGATGCTAAAGAAAACGAAGGGGCTATATATCGTTTTCACAACGGAGTACTTACTCAGGTTGTTAGTGATTTAACGATACCCAACGGTATTTGTTTTGATAAGTCGCGTGCTAGAGCTTATTACGCAGATTCAAAAACGCAAAAAATTTACCGATTTGACGTCGACTTACTTACGGGTTCGCCAATAGGGGAGAGTGTGTTGTTTTTTGACTACTCAAGTTCAGCTGTATCACCTGATGGGGCTGTAATTGATAGCGAAGGCAACATGTGGATTGCACTTTGGGATGGCGCGCGTGTAGATTGCATATCGCCCGAAGCAAAGGTAATTGAAAGCTTAGCGACTCAAACACCTCGCCCTACCTGCCCAGCGTTTGGCGACGACGGTACAACACTTTACGTAACGTCAGCACAATGTGGCCTAGAAGATACCCCATTTGATGCCATACCTCACGGCACTACGCTTGCATTTAAAAATTCGGTAAAAGGCGTGTTTGAGCCTTGCGTTAAAATAGACGGCTTTTAGTTTTAAGTATTCACTTTAAATATTAATTTTGTGTTTTTTCCTCTTACATTAATTAGATGTGAGAAGAAAAACACATTGCACAGATAAACATCATATGTTTATATTGTTTTTACTAATTCTATCAATGTTATTCTTTTATATGTTGTAGAGCACTCATTACCAACACAGTAAAAGTATAAAAATAAAACTAAGGGTAATACATTGAAAGACACACACACACAATCAACAAAAGCAATTAAGTACTCCCTCATTGCAGCATTTGGCGGATTTGTATTTGGCCTAGACGCGGCCAATATATCGGGGGCGTTACGCTATGTTAGCTCGCAGTTTGAGCTGACCAGTTTACAAACAGGTAATGTAGTGGGTTGCGCCATTGTTGGCGTAATCATCGCACTGTTTTTTACAGGTACTTTATGCCAAAAATTTGGTCGTAAAAAGGTACTTATCGGCATCGCTTTAACTTATTCACTCTCTACGGTTATTTCTGCTTTTGCAGTAAGTTACCCCATGCTGGTTGTTGGACGCTTTATAGGAGGGGTCGCATTTGCCTCTATAACTGTCTCAGCCATGTATATTGGTGAAATTGCACCCGCTAATAAACGAGGCCAATTTGTATCAGTTAATCAGTTGCTTATAACGTTAGGTAGTTTATTTGCGTTTGTTGTTAATTACTTTTTTGTTAAAAACATGGGCTCAATTGAATGGTTAAATGAAGCCAATATTTGGCGTTATATGCTTGGCTTTGAAATTGTGCCTAATATTATTTGGTTTTCGTTATTAATGACGATTCCTGAATCTCCGCGCTGGTTAATGAGCAAAAAACGTGATGAAGAAGCACGCGCCGTATTCAAAGGTATGGGAATCAATAACAACGATACCGAAGTAGTACTTAATGATATTAAAGCAACCATTCAAGAAGATTCAAAAAACAGTGCGCTTGAACAACTTAAAGTATTATTTAGTAAGCCTATGCGTTTTGTTGTATTACTTGCTGTATGTTACGCAGTAGTGCAGGGCGCAACCGGCATGAACGCGGTATTGTTTTATGCACCTACGGTATTTGAACAAATAGGTATGAGCGTCGAAAACTCATTTTTACAAACAATAGTACTTGGTGCGGTATCGGTATTATTTACATTGGTCGCCATATTCTTTGTTGAAAAACTTGGCAGAAGAACATTAACGATTACCGGTTTACTGCTTATTGCTGTTGCGCATGTATCAATTTGGTATGGCTTTGAAAATGCCACGTACTCACTTAACAGTGAAGCAATAACCAAAGTTGCAGAGCAAAAAGTAGATATTACAAAGCTGCACGTTTTCGAAAATAAAATATACAGCACCGATGTTGCGCTAAAAGCAGATTTAGCCACTATTTACAGTAAAAAAGAGCTACCAGTTGTTACCGGTGCAATTATTAATGCCTCTATAAATATTAGCCCAGCGTATGTTTTATTTGGATTATTTGCATTTTTAGCCGCCTTTAATATGTCGATTGGGCCAATAATGTGGGTGATATTTTCGGAGATATTTTCAAGCCGAGTACGCAGTGTCGCGCTACCCTTTGCCGCCTTAGTACAGAGTATTTCTAGCTGGAGTATTCAGCAATTTTTCCCTTGGCAATTAGAAAACATGGGCGCAGCAAATACGTTTTTATATTACGGAGGCGTCGCTATTGTAGGCTGTATTGTTATGGCATTCATACTTCCCGAAACTAAGGGCAAGTCTATTGAGGCCATTGAACGCGATTTGGTCCCTGGGTTCAATAAATAAGGAATATGACTATGTCATCACGATTATTAAACGAAGTTGCTATTGTCACTGGCGCAGCCGATGGTATTGGAAAAACAGTTGCACGCGTATTTTGTGAGCAAGGTGCTAAAGTGTGTGTTGCTGATATAAATAAAGAAATGGGTGAAAGTGTTGTAGCAGAGCTAAAAAGCAAAGGTTTTGATGCTATTTTTGCTCATACCGATATTAGTGACGAAACGGCTATAAAAAACATGGTTGAAAAAGTAGTTAATGAGATCGGCAAGCCCAGTATTTTAGTTAATAACGCGGCTTTAATTAGCCCTGGGCGAAATGTAGATGACGTTACTCCACAAATGTGGCGAGATAGCTTTGCGGTTAATGTTGAAGGAATGTGGCAGTGTGCTGTAGCTGTACTTGAGCATATGAAAGACTTAGGCCGGGGCAGTATTATAAATGTAGGTTCTGTGCATTCTTATAAAATTGTACCAGGATATTTTCCGTATGCGGTGACTAAGCATGCGGTTATAGGGTTAACTAAAAACTTGGCCGTTGAATACGCAAAGCACAACATACGAGTAAACGCACTGTGCCCAGGCATGATAGAAACACCTATGGCGTTTAAGTCGTGGGAGCAAACAGACGATCCGCAAGCTTCACGCAAAGCAATGGGCGATGTACATCCTTTAAAACGAAATGGAACAACTGAAGAAATCGCTTATCCAGCAGTATTTTTAGCCAGTTCAGATTCGAGTTTTATGACAGGGCAAAGCTTAATCATCGATGGTGGCCGTTCTGTAATTTATCACGATTAAGGTGCTTAACTTAACACACTGTAAAGCTCATGGGTTTGAGGCTATTTTGCTAAAAAATAGTGAGCTTGCTATTACAGTTATTCCTCAGTTAGGTGCAAAAGTCACCTCTATTGTAAGCTTAAAACACAATAGAGAGTGGCTTGCTCACGATAAACAAATCACTTTAAAAATTACAAAAAGCAATGATTTTTCAGAGCATGATAGCGGTGGTTGGGATGAATGTTTTCCGGGTATTTCTTCTCAGTTGTACGAACATATCCCCAATAAAACGTATTTCTCACATGATCATGGAGAGTTGTGGTGCCAAGCATGGAAAATAACTAATACCCATATTAGCGATGAAGAAATAATACTCAGCTTACAAGCTGAGGTTTTTGACTCTACTTTTACATTTATAAGAACGTTTACCTTAAAAAAACACAGTAAGCGGCTGCTTGTTGATTACTACGTAAAAAATAACACAACTCACAATCTCCCTTTTGTTTGGTCAGCGCATCCTATTTTTGCCATAAAACCAGAGATGCGTATTTTAATAAATAACAAACATATGGAGTTTAAAGTTGATGAAGGGCTTAGTCGTTTTTATAACGTTAATAGTGCATTTATTAATTGGAGTGAGTGCTCAACTAAAGTCCCTCCGCTAAATAAAGTTATGCCCTATAACAGTAGTTTTGCAAGTAAGATTTTTAGCAAACACTTAAATACGGGCACTCATAAAGATCAAAGTATAATTGTAAAACTGGTTGATGATAAAGCTCAGCAAAGCTGCGGGTTTGAATTTTCATCAACAAACATAAGTCACTTAGGGCTTTGGTTTAATTACAACGGTTGGTCTGCCAATGAGCAGCTACCCCCTTTTGTACTTGGGATAGAACCTTGTATAGGTAGTAACGATTCTTTACACAAAGCCATGGCGAGTGAAGAGGAAGGATTAATTAAAGGCAATGCTCATAAATCTTGGCATATGAGTTTTTTTGTTAACTAAATGTATTTTGTGTTTGCTCAATCAAACATCATATGTTTAAATAGTTATTATGTATTGAGGCCTGTGTGTCTTACTTTAGTCATTTAGCCCTTAGGGTGTTGTAGATAATAATGGAGCGACAGAATGCTTTCTAAACAACTGTATATCGGTGGAAAATTAATAACGAGTGACGCAACGACCGAAATTATTAATCCTGCAACACTCGAAATTGTAGGCGAAATTTCGGCTGCAGGTATTAATGAAGCAAACATGGCCTTAGAGTCTGCGCAAGAAGCATTTTCAAGTTGGTCAACAACGCCTGCAATAGAGCGTGCTCAATGGATGCTTAAACTGCGTGATGCAGTAATTGCAAACGAGCAACACTTACGTGAATGCGTGCATTTAGAAATGGCTAAACCATGGCAGTCAACCGCTGATGACTTTCAAATGTTAGTTGATAGCCTTAATTTTTACGCCGATGCCATTGTTAATATCGCCGATGAAGAAATAAAAGATAATGAAGGTACGCACAGCCACGTTCTTTCGCGCGAGCCTGTTGGTGTAGCGGCTGCATTTTTAGCATGGAATTTTCCATTATTAAACTTGGCTTATAAATTAGGGCCGGCTATGGCTGCGGGTTGTCCGCTTGTAGTAAAACCGTCAAGTAAAACGCCTTTGTCTGCTTATGCAGTAGGCGAATTATGTGAACAAATCGGCTTGCCAGCAGGTGTGGTTAATATACTTTCGGGCATGGATAGCACCGTAGGCGATGCCATTTCAGCGTCAACTATCCCCTCTGTACTTACTTTAATTGGTTCTACTAATGTGGGTAAACATGTAATTGCAACCGGAGCTACGTCAATCAAGCGTTATTCAATGGAACTTGGTGGTAATGCACCTGCCATTGTATGCAGCGATGCGAATTTAGATAACGCAGCCGATGTAATTTGTGGTGTTAAGTTTGCCAACGCAGGGCAAATTTGTGTTACCCCAAATCGTGTATTTGTACACGAAAGCGTTGCAGACGAATTTATTGAAAAAGTACTTACTCGTGCAAAAGCAGTAAAAGTTGGTTTTGATAAAAACGAGGCCATTGATATGGGCCCCGTTATGGATGCTAACTCATGGCAACGGATTGATGAGCTAGTTAAAGATGCACAGCAAAATGGCGCACAATTGCAATTAGGTGGTAAAAAACCTACAGGCGTTAATGGGTATTTTTACGAACCAACCGTGCTCACAAATGTTGATTCTAGCATGAAAATATACAAAGACGAAATATTTGGCCCCGTTATTAGCATTATTATATTTAGCGATAACGAACAAGTGCTTAGTGATGCAAATGATACTGACGCTGGTTTAAGTTCATTTATTTTTAGTAGTAACGAAGACACGATTTCTTACTTTGCAAAGCATTTACGTTTTGGCGAAGTTCAGGTTAACGGCATTAAATATAGCATTAATTTACCTCATTTTGGTATTAAGCAATCGGGCGTGGGTGTTGATTGTTCGTTGTTAGCTTTAGATGACTACCTTGCATATAAACGTGTTTCTCGCGCGTTAAAGGTTTAAGGAACAGACTATGAAAATCACACAAATTATTAGCCACGTTTTACAGTACGACCTAGAAGAAGAACTTGGTTATTCTCAGCAGTATTACGCTAAACGTACCGCCCATTTAGTTGAAGTACGTACCGATATAGGTATTACAGGTTGGGGCGAATGTTTTGGCGGTGGCGGCGTTGCGTTTGCCAATAAAACAATTGTTGAGCATGTAATTCAGCCTATGATTTTGGGAATGGACCCACTCGACAGAGAAGTGATTTGGCATAAAGTTTATAACTTACTGCGCGATCATGGCCAGAAAGGCATGCCTATTCAGTCTTTATCTGGTGTAGATATTGCTCTGTGGGACATTGCAGGTAAATTTTTAGATCAACCCGTTTATAAGTTACTAGGGGGTGCTTTTAGAGACCGCATTCCGGCTTATGGTTACGGCATGATGCTACAAAAATTTCCAAACCTGGAAGAGCGCTTTACCGAAGAAAGCCAACGTATTAAAGAAATGGGCTTTACGGCCATGAAAATGAAAATAGGCCTTTCGCCAGACCGCGATATTAAGCTTGTTGAAGCTGTTCGTAAAGGTATTGGCCGCGATATGCGCCTAATGGTTGACGCTAACCATGCATATACAGCGCGCGAAGCTATTCCGCTAGGTCGAGAGCTGCAAAATTTAGGCGTGTACTGGTTTGAAGAACCGGTTGCACCAGAGGATCATCAAGGCTATCGCGATTTATGTGAAGCACTTGATATGAGCATAGCTGGTGGCGAAGCTGAATTTACCCGCTGGGGCTTTAGAGACTTAATTAAAAACCGCTGCGTTGATTTACTCCAGCCAGAAGTGTGTGCGCTCGGTGGTATTACCGAATATCAAAAAGTATTAGCTATGGCACACGCGCATTTTGTGCCTGTTATAAACCATGTTTGGGGTTCGGCTATTGCGGTAGGTACTAATCTACATTTATTAGCTGCGTTACCTGATTTGCCAGGTGCTGCACATCCAGTACAACCAATGCTTGAGTACGATACAACGCCTAACTTGTTTAGGGAGCAGTTGCTGCAAGAGTCTCTAAACATAAATGAGCAGGTTAAAAATAATAACGGGACTGTTGCGCTACCACAAGGTCCAGGCCTTGGTATTGAGCCCGACCTTGATTTTATTAAACATTACGAAGTATCAATTTAATAAATAAGGGCAAGGCTTATGAGCGATAACAAAAGCAACTTACCAGCATTAATTGTGGTTGATTGGGGGAGCTCTAACTTTAGAGCTTTTTTAGTCGATGGCAAAGGCAGCATTTTAGATACTGTTAATGGTGAGCAGGGCGTACTTTGTATTAAAAACGACTGTTTAGAAACCGTATTACTTAGTTATATATCAGGCTGGTTATCAAAACATAAAACGCCGATTATTATGGCGGGTATGGTAGGCGGTGCTATTGGTTGGCAAGATACAGGCTATGTAAATGCGCCAGCTAATCTCGGTAGTATGAGCGTAAACCTTTGTAAAGCAAATAATAAAGCAGGCTTACAAATTAGTATTGTGCCGGGTGTTAAATACGTTATGGAAAATAATGTATGCGATGTAATGCGCGGTGAAGAAGTACAAGTATTTGGTGCCGTATTAGATGTAGAGCAAACAGCGGGTGAGCTAAGTAACCAAACCTTGGGTGAGACTATGTTTTGCCTACCCGGTACTCACTCTAAGTGGGTTCAAGTTGCAAAAGACACCCAACACAAAACGGTTATTTCGAGCCTTAGTACGTTCATGACCGGTGAAATGTTTGATTTATTGACTAAACAAAGTATTTTAGGTGAAGGATTACAGGCACTAGGTAAAACACCAACAGATATGCCAAGCTTTTTAAAAGGCGTTGGTGTTAGTCAAGTTCAGAGCAGTTTATTAAGTGCATTATTTAGTGCGCGTACTTTAAAGCTAGATAAACAATTAACGCTGCAAAACGTACCTAGTTACTTATCTGGTTTACTTATTGGCGCTGAGCTTGCGGGTATTAAAAGTAAGCTAAACGACATTAAGCATGTTTATTTAATTGGTAACTCAAGTTTAAACACTCTGTATCGTGAAGCATTAAAAGAACTCGGCTTTACTTCTTCTATTTTAAGCAGTGCAACTGCATCTACTAAAGGCATGTTTACACTAGCTGTACAGGCCGGTTTAGTCACTGAAAAGGAAACTCAATTATGTCATTAATTTCGTTAACTGATGCTATGAAGCAACTACCACTGGTTGCTATTTTACGCGGCATTACACCAAGTGAAGTGCTTGATTATGCAAAGGTACTTATTGATATTGGCTACCGCGTTATAGAGGTGCCACTTAACTCTCCAGATGCATTGAAAAGTATTAAGTTATTAAGCGATGAATACGCAGATATAGCCATTATTGGTGCGGGGACGGTTGTTACTAAAGACGAAGTTGATCAGGTAATTAAAGCGGGCGGCCGTATTATTATATCGCCGCATAGCGATGTAGAGCTGATCCGTTTTAGTAAATTAAAAGGACTGTATTGCGTACCAGGATTTTATACACCCACTGAAGGTTTTGCTGCATTGCATGCCGGTGCAGACGCGCTTAAGTTTTTTCCAGCAGATACAGCAGGTCCAAAAGGCTTAAAAGCAATTACAACAGTGCTTTCGGGTATTGATATTTACCCTGTGGGCGGTGTATCGCCTCAAAACCAGGATGAATTTGTTATTGCAGGGGCATCGGGTTTTGGTTTAGGAAGCGGCTTGTATAAAGCAGGAATGGGTTTAGAAGAATTTACGACTAATGCTAAAAATTATGCTGAATATTATCTTTAATTAATTTTTAATTAAATTGCGATAAAACGTTGTTGTGCTTGCATCGCTACTCATCATTCCTCTCACATTAAATGATGAGTTAGCGGTGCTATTTAAAATAAATTAAATATCCATTAGCTTAGCTAAATTTGCTTTAGCATCTGCTAAAAGCTTTTCTGTAAGGGCTTGTGCTTTTTCGCTATTACCGGTGGCAATAGCATCAAATACTTCTCGGTGAAACGGAATAGAAGCATGATTACTTTGTGCACTTTGGTTTGTTACTTTAATACTCACAAGCAACGCTGAAAAAATAACGCATTCCATCGAAATAAATAGCTCATTATGAGAAGCGCGTAAAATAGCGCCATGAAAATGTGCATCAGCAATAACAAACTTATCTAAATCGCTTACCGAGCTTTGCATTTCATTTAATGCATCTTCAATGGCTTTAATATCTTCAGGCTCTGCGCGAAGCGCTGCAACACTGGCTGCTTTGGGCTCAAATGCTAAACGAAATTCCATTAATTGAGTTAAAAACTCAGGATTAAGTGGGGCGCTTAAATGCCAAGCAAGAACATCATCGTCAAGCAACGCCCAGTTATCACGGGTTTTTACACGAGTGCCAATACCTCTGCGTACATCTAAAAGCCCTTTACCAACAAGAATTTTTACTGCATCACGAACAACAACTCGACTTACTTGAAAACGTTCAGCTAAACGGTTTTCATCATCAATCAGTGTGCCAGGAGTATATGTGCCAGCAACAATTCTACGGCCTAATTCTTTAGCTACCTGTAAAGGTAAGCTAGGTGACATGGCGCTGCTGCGTCTTAGATCATAGTATGTTAATTCGCTCATAGTATCTTAGTGTCCGTATTATTTATTTATACGTACTATTTATATGAATTTGCGACAATAAACAATGGCTATTTGTTATTTACTGTTGCAGAAAGACGAAAACTGGCATCTTTTAGGAGTTTTTCGGTGAGGAATTCGGCTTTGTCGCCATCTTTTGCAGCAATGGCTTCGTACACTTCACGATGAAATGGAATAGACGCACCGTTATCGCGGGGGTCTTTATTTGTTACTTTAATACTAACTAAAAGTGCAGAATAAATAACGCCTTCCATTGAAGCTAAAAAGCTATTTTGCGCTGCTTTTATAATGGCCTTATGAAATAAAGAATCAGCAATAATAAAATCTTCTGCGCTATTATCTGTTTTAGCCATGCGCTCGCATGCGGCTGCAATTTCAATTAAATCCTCAGGGCGCGCACGCTCAGCTGCCCAACGTGCTGCTTTTGGCTCAAACGCTAGTCGCACGTCCATTAATTGTTCTAAAAATTTACGATTAGGTGGTGCTGATAAATGCCATGCTAATACGTCATCGTCTAGCATATTCCATCTATCACGAGGTAGTACACGCGTACCAATACCTCTGCGTACATCAAGGAGGCCTTTGCTTACTAAGATTTTTACCGCGTCGCGTACTACTACACGGCTTACTTGGTAGCGTTTAGCGAGTGCATCTTCATCATCAATTAAACTGCCGGCTTCAAATGATCCAGACACAATGCGTCTGCCAATTTCTTTAGCCACTTGAACAGAAAGGCTCGCCGCCATTCCTGATGTTTGTTTTAGGTCGTAATATATAAGTTCGCTCATATTTTTAATATAAACATACTATGTTTGGTTGGTCAATGTAAATGTGTACAAAATAGAGGGGGTTGCAACTAATTTTAATCGCTGTTTATATGTTTAAACGTTATCTAGTAGGAATATGATAAAGATCGCTGATGAGCGATCTTTATAGCAATTTGGGCTACTTCAATAAAGCGTTAAAACTTAGCGCGTAAACCAATTCGGTAACGCGGACCAGTATATTGGGTATTAATAACGCGCTCTTTTACATCGGCATACTGATAGGTACGTTCATCAGTTATATTTATTGCCTCGCCTGTTAGCGTAAAGTTATCGTTAACCGCATATGCCATGCTAAAGTCTAGCTGACCATAAGCTGCAGTATGTTCTGGTAATCCACCACTGCGTATACCAGCTCGGCTACTTAAAAAGTCATCTCGCCAGTTGTAGGCTAAACGCCCTTGAAATGCACCTTTGTCGTAGTAGGCAACAATGTTATAAGAGTTTTCGGCAAACCCCTCTAATTTATCACCTGGGTCGGTGACACCTGGAAGCTCTATTTTTTGTGTGTTTTTATTTGTTGTATCGGCCCATGTATAGTTTGCTTGTACACCTAAGCCATTTAAAAAACTCGGTAAATAATCCATATTATGTTGTACAGCAAGTTCTACTCCAGTAATTGAGCCACCAGATTGGTTTTGTTTAGTATTAATAGTTTCGTTTACATTGCCGTATCCACCAATACTTACTGATGAATCAACGTATTGCGACCCATCCCAAATATCAGGCGTATTATCTAAATAAGTTATTTGTGCAATTGTGCTAGATATATCCTTTTTGAAAAAGTTAACCGCGTAAGAATCGCCGCTATCACTATAATATTCAAAAGATAAATCGTATTGATTAGCCTTATAGGGTGCTAAATAAGGATTGCCACCTGTTTGAGAAAAGCTACCTGCTTGCATATCGGTATACGTTGTTTGTACGCCAATGTCGTCAATGGCGGGGCGCGACATAACTTTAGCCGCTGCGGCTCTTACCAATAAGTTATCATTTAAATTAATACTAAAATTAGCGCTAGGTAGCCAGTTAGTGTAACTATTTTTGGCTTTAAGGCTTCCTGAGCCTGTGTAATCAACAACTAATAAAGGTTGGCCATTATCAAGCTCGCCCGTATAACCTAGGCGCCTTTTACCGTAACCACTTGAGCTTGTATCTGTTTTTACGTAACGGACTCCCACATTACCGCGCCAATCGTAATCATTAACTAAACCACTAAAATTAAACTGACTGTAAGCACTTATTTTCTCTTCGGTGACGCTTGATGATGCGATTTCGTTATATTGCTCGTTTGGCCAATTTGGGTTTTTGGTCATATCACGAATAGCGCTATGGTATTTATTTATATCAGCAAACAAGAAAGTACGCGGGAAATTTCCCAGCTCACTACTTAAAAAATCTGAATAGGGACTTACCGAAAAGATGCCATCAGGCATGTCTCTAAGTTCGCCACAAAGATCGGCATCTGGTGCCACTAAACCACAGTTATCTTCATGGAATGTTTCAAAGCGATCTCTTACTTTTTCACGGTCTGAATACGCAATACCAAAGTCGATTGAATCTAAGGTTAGGCTTTCAGCGAACTCTAAGTCGAGTAGGTATTTCCCTTTTGTTTGTAGCTCCGTAATCGTGTCTTCTAATTCGTAATGTGAAACTTGATTCCAATGTGCTCTCACGCTTGTCGGCGAAGCGTAATCAATGGTTGTGTCTAAATTAACGGTATCAGTGTTTCTAAAGTCAAAATTTAAACTGTCGTTTCGCTCCGGTGAAATATAATTAGGAACTAATAAGTCGCTACGCGGCGTAGATTTTGATGTTGAATAGCTTATATCAAACTCAAGCGTTAATACATCAAACTCTTTTACAGAATTAAATCCAAATGCCTGTGTTTTTGATTTTGACTCCAGCTCTTGAAATAAACCATCAATTCTAAAATCAACATTTTCACCGGTTCCGCCCAGTGTTCTTCCCGAAAACTTAGTGCCTGATAAAATTGTACCGTTGTCTGACACGACCACATTTCGCCAATTAGGATATTGTAAACCGGCTTGTAAACCCTGAGTTTGAGTTTCTACCGAGAGGTCGGTATACATGTAATCAAATGTATTGGTAAAACTTGAATCTGGTGCCCACTGAAAACTGGTATTAATACCAATACGTTCGCGATGCTCTTGTCCTAATGCGTACTCAATTCGACCTGCATGGCGAAGCATGCTCGGCGTCACCACATTTCCATCTAAATTATGAATGTCGCCTTCAATAACACCTGGCTCATTATTGAGTAATAGCCAGCGAGTTGTACCCATTGAGTCGTATCGGTTATCACTTTTTTGTTGCGAAAGAGCAATATTAAAACCGAATGTTTCATCAGCAAATGTATTGCTAAATAATGCAGAGTATTCAGGGCTTGTTTCGCCAGAAAGCTTACTGTATTTAGCGTTTATAGAGCCCAGCACATGCAATCCAGGATTATCTAAAGGGCGTGCTGTTTTAACGTTAACATAAGCACCAATACTGCCTTCAGGCGTTTTAGCGGTGGGAGACTTAACTACATCAGCACCCGATATTAGCTCTGCTGCTAATACTTGAAAATCAAATGAGCGACCAATTTCAGAGGTTGCTAATGTACGTCCGTTTAAAGTAACAACGTTAAATTCTGGGCCGAAACCACGAACGGTTATTTTTGAGCCCTCACCATTTACACGGTCAATTGAAACACCTGGAATACGCTGCAAGGATTCGGCAACGTTTTGATCTGGAAACTTACCAATATCTTCAGCAACAATACTATCTTGAACACTATCACTGTAACGTTTTAATGATGACGCAGCCTCGAGACTTGAACGCACGCCAGTCACTACAATCACTTCTGTATCGTCATTGTCTTTAGTTGGTACAGAAACATCTGAAGCCTGTGCGTACGAATAACTTGATAGTGAAGTTAATATAGCAAGTACTAGTTTCTTTTTATTGTGCATTGTAATTCTCCTTATTGTTATAGATAGAGATCAGTGTATAAATAGTAAAACCGTAGCCATACATTTAATTAATCTAAACATCATATGTTTGTGCGTCAAGTAAAGAATCTCTTTAGCTTTTTCTGGGTATGACAATTAAGTAGGTATTTACAAATATTTAAATCAAATGCTTTGCAGTTAACGCTTCGATTACAATTTATTTCTGGTTTATTTGTTGTATTTATATAAACATACTATGTATTGTTTTTGGGTATAAGGTAAAAGGGTGTGATAGACAATCTGCTGACGTGGGGTGTATTTTTGCGCTGTATAGTTCCGATGTTAGTCGCAACTGTTTTTTTTACTGCGTTTGTGTACTTTTCTATAGAGCGACGCCGCTTTGGTTCGTCGTATAACTACTTCGCTGTATTTTTTGTAACATTTATTTTTTATTTATGCGGCCCTGCTTTTAATATTCTCCCTATTGAGTATGCCAAGCCATTTATCCAATTAGGACGAACTATTTTATTTTTTTGGTTAGGTTTACCTTCTTTGTTAATTGCACTTTTTAGATTTTCGGATGTTAAATTACCTAAACCAGTCACGTATTTTAGTTACAGCTTTGGGTTGGCTTTTTCAGTGTGTTTTTTAGTTTTAACGGAGTTAGCACACCCTAAAATTAACGTACTTGAAGGTTTTGGGATAAAAATAACTCCCATTGATTGGCTTAAACTAACTCATATTTACTATTTCCAGGTCGTCACCTTTATTGTTTTGTTAATTATCCCATGTAGCTATCTATTGCTGCATACGCATAAATCACAAAACAAAGGTTATATATATAGCGCTATAAGTTTAGGTGTTATCGCGGTTTTAGGCAGTATGGCGGAGCACTGGGTTACGTACTATTCAGGCACCAGTCTATGTGGATTAATTTGGTTAGGTACAATGCTTAAAGATGTACAAACAGCAAATCACGCTGTTGAAACTAAAAGTAACCCTATTACTTCTTCGCAAATAGCTGCTTCTAAAAATAACCAAATACTTAGTTCTACTCCTGAAACTAATAAAATTAGTTTTAGCAGGCAATTAAATCCGCTAACTCTAGAGCTTTCTGAGAGTACATTGCACCAGCAAGATAATAGCCAGTGTAATAGTAATAAGACAAAGCAGACTCACATTAATAGCTACGTCGTAAAGAAAGCGCTTTTGTATATAGAAAACAATTACTTCAAAGATATAAATATAGACACGGTTGCTCTTTCTGTTGGTGTAAGCCGCTCATGTCTTGTTAAGCAATTCAAGTTAGCAACTAACGAGACAATCAATAATAAAATTATTGAAGTAAGAATAGAGCAAGCTAAAAAAGTACTACTAAAAAAGTCTGTTACAGAAACAGCTTACGAAGTAGGCTTTAATAACTCAAACTATTTTGCTACGGTTTTTAAAAAACGAACAAACTGTACCCCTAAGCAATTTAAAAGTACTTTTACCCGCTAAAACTACAACTAAATAACGAATAAAAGCCATTTTTAGAGAACAATAAAACCATTTCTTGAGGTTTGGTGTTGTATATCAATATTAAATATACCGACCCGCTAAGTTTACTTTTAATTATTAGCAGGTATGAGAGTTAAGTTTACAGCTGTGGAAGCATATCTGTGAAATTCAATATATTAAATATAACACTGTAACTATTGCTGGTTCTGACTCAGCTTACACAAACAATTAATGGATATAAAATGAAACCTATAAATTTAGTAACCTTCCCTTTATCAGCATTAAGTCTGCTTATATTAAGTTCAGCATCTCAGGCGGCTGATATACAACCACCTATTGCTAAACCCGGCGAGACGTGGATTTTGCAAGCTAAGCGCTCTGATGAGTTTGACGTAAAAGATGCTACAAAGTGGAACTTTCAAACCGAAAATTATGGTGTATGGTCGTGGAAAAATCAAAATGCGACAGTATCTAACGGAAAACTAAAATTGACTACTAAGCGAGAGTCTCATCAACGTACATTTTGGGATGGCTGTAATCAACAGCAAATTGCTAATTATCCACTTTATTATACATCGGGTGTTGCAAAATCAAGAGCTACGGGTAACTACGGTTATTACGAAGCACGCATTAAAGGGGCGAGTACATTTCCTGGTGTATCACCTGCATTTTGGATGTATAGCACAATTGACCGTTCTTTAACGCAAGAAGGGGATGTTCAATATAGTGAAATAGATGTAGTAGAGCTTACTCAAAAAAGGGCAGTTAGGGAGTCTGATCATGATTTACATAATATTGTGGTAAAAAATGGTAAACCAACATGGATGCGTCCAGGGTCTTTTCCTCAGACAAATCACAATGGATACCACCTACCTTTCGATCCACGTAATGATTTCCACACCTATGGTGTAAATGTAACTAAAGACAAGATCACTTGGTACGTAGATGGTGAAGTTGTGGGTGAAAAGGACAATTTATACTGGCACCGTCAAATGAATCTAACATTGTCTCAAGGTTTACGCGCGCCACATACTCAGTGGAAATGTAACCAATTTTACCCATCAGATAATAAGTCGGCAGCAGGTTTCCCAACATCAATGGAGGTTGATTATGTAAGAACTTGGGTAAAGGTTGGCAATAACAATTCGGATCCAAGCGAAGGTCAATCATGTCCTAACACCTTTGTCGCTGTTAACAATGTGCAAGTAAGCGCACCAAAACAAACGCTACGAAACGGCCAATCTACAACGCTATTAAGTACAGTACTACCAAATTGTGCAACCAACAAAAAAGTCATTTATTCATCAAGCAATAAAAACGTGGCAACTGTGAATAGTGCTGGAGTTGTAAAAGCTAAAAATAAAGGCATAGCCACGATTACGGCTAAAACTAAGAATAAAGGTAAAACAGATAAATTAATCATAACGGTGAATTAAGCTAACTAAAGCTAGCCTCAAAGGATTGAGGCATTTTACTTGTAGGACCTCAGGCTTCTACTTCTTTGGAGTGGGTATGAAAAAATTAAATTTACACGGCAAGTGGGTTATTGGTATTAGTTTACTCATCATCATCAGTTGTTATGTTTACTTAATAAAAACAAACGATAATGGGCAGATTTACAAAGAAACCCCTGTACAAATGGACATCGAAATAAAAGATACAAAGCAATCAAAAATAGCAATTAATCCTATTACTGCACGTGCAATAGACTTTGAAATAGAACAGCCAACATATACGACCATGCTTAATAAAGCATTGTTAATAAAAGACACAGAATTACGTATAAAAACCATAAGCAATCATTTACTTAATTGGGCCAAAGAAGCGCCATATGAATGTGTCTATTGGCTGGATGATCAATATAAAACTCCGGAACAAACTTTATACATAAGCAAAGTAATACACTTTTTAATTGCAGAGAATTTACCGGTAGCTGGAAACATTGTTTCAAACTTTGAAGCACTTCACTCTGATCTAAGTATTGTAGACGACTACTTAAGTACCCAAGTAGCAGTATCACCCTATGAAGGACTTGAATGGTTGAATAGTTTAAATAATAACGAAGTTAAACAAGAGGCAGAATTAAGGCTTTTACAAAATTGGGCTGTATTAGACCCAACACAATTATTAAATTACCTTGAGGTACACACTGAGATACCAGCTAACAAACGTATTATTATTCAGCACCAATTAGCGCAAGTATTCATCGAAAAAAACTCACAGCAAATACAGGATGAGTTTTACAGTTACCCTTCATTATTTCAACCTAACCTAGCTTATTCTGTAATTAGCCAATGGCCAGAACACAAGCTAAGTGATGCTCGGGAGTGGATATATATGTTAGAAGGGGAGCAATCGAAGTTTTACGCTATAAAAAGCTATATTGACTATACCGGATCTTCCAGCGTAAACGTGAACGAATTAATTGAACAAATCCGTAGCCCTACATTACGCGCGCGTTTGCTTGAAAGATTACAATAAAGTTGAAAGAAAAGGTGTCTCAAATGTAAAGGTAGTATGTTTTTAAGTGTGTTCAATGTATTATTTAACGCTATAACATAATCTTTTACGTTATTACTAGATAGCGTACAACCTAAAGGCAATTAAATGGAAAAATCAGAAAAGTTTAGGCATATAGCAGCACACTTATTAAGTAAAAGAGAGAGTGGTAATGGTGCATCAGATTTCCCTGAAGGTTTAACGCTTGACTCGATTGAAGACGTTTTAGCCATTCAAAAATTAATGATAAAGCTAAATGATGAGACCGTTTACGGTTGGAAATGTATGCTTCCATCGGATGATGGCACGATTACCCTCGCGCCGCTTTTACATGCACCTGTTAAATCTATGGGGCGTTGTGCTCTTTTTACAAAAAATAATAAAGCGCTCATTGAGCCAGAAATTGCATTTGTGTTAAACAAAGACCTAGCAAGCTATGGAGAATATAAAGATGAGGAAATAGATAATGCTATCGGTAGCGCCCATTTAGCGTTGGAGCTTATTCAAAACAGATTTCCAGTGGGTTATCAAGCAACACACTATGAAAAACTGGCAGATGGATTATCTAATCAAGGTGTTTATTTAGGCCCTAAAGTAGATGTTAAAAAAGCATACGAGAGCAGTGATATACATATTACTGTTAAGCAAGGCGATAGGAAGTCAAACCATGTTGGTAAACACCCAGCTCACTTGCCACAGGAGCCACTTTATTGGGCTATAAATTTCTTAGCGGCTAATGGCTTTGAATTAAAAACAGATCAAATTTTCATTACCGGTTCTTATAACGGCGTGATGGAGTTAGATATAAATGAGATAACGTCAATTAAATATGAAGGTTTAGGCGAGTTTAAAGTCGAATTTGTTTCTAATAATTAGAGCAAACGTTAAAGCAGAACACAATGTGTAGTACTTTTTCTTTTGGGGGTTTTATTGCTTTGAATTGGTACGACTGAGTGGATTCGAACCACCGACCCCTACCATGTCAAGGTAGTGCTCTAACCAACTGAGCTACAGTCGTACAATTTTTTGATGAACCAAGTTTTTACTTAAATGTTGGTACGACTGAGTGGATTCGAACCACTGACTCTTGGAGCGGGTGATCAAGAGTAGGTAGTGCTTTTTCCTTCAGATGTACTTTTATTTAACTTAAATGTTGGTACGACTGAGTGGATTCGAACCACCGACCCCTACCATGTCAAGGTAGTGCTCTAACCAACTGAGCTACAGTCGTATTACTGTTTAAGTAAGTTGTTAATTACTTAACAACGGCGGCTAATATATAGCGTGGCGGGTGGTGAATCAAGCAAGTTTGTTATTTTTGAGTTTATTTGCCGTTTTTTTATTCATATTGGGCTTATTTCACACGTTTTATAAAATTTTTGCCACCAAACTACATGATCTACTGCTGAGCCTTTTAATTGATTTAGTAAATTGTTGGGTGAGTTTTCGTCTATTAAATAATTAATTTGCTTAACCGTTATATTTTCTTCAAACCAAAGTCGGTTGTAAAGTGGTTGTAATACTTCAAGGTATCCGGTCAGTTGTGCTTGGTATGGCTGAATTTGTTTTAAATAATATTTTTGAAATACATTACTTATTATTTTAGCTTCTTTTTTATTTTTACCCGTAGGGCAAAGATCGCCGAAGCTTATTGTTTTTACAAACTGTGTTGCGCTGTTATTGAGTGCTATTTGTTGCCTAGCGGATTGAATAAGCGCTTGGCTAAATCTGTATTTGTTGAGTTGCTCTAATGCATTAAACAGGCTGTCAGTATTAACTTGACTAAATTGCTGAGATTTTATCTGTTTTTTTATAGTAACAAGTTGAGTAAGCGCCTCTACAGTGTCGCTATACCCTGCAGGTTGCATTGAAAGCTCGTTTGATGTGAGTAACCAAGTACGGTTGAGCTCAGGCTCTTTAAATAGCATGGTATTAAAGTAGTGCATTAAGTGTGCTTGCTTTTGATTTTTTGCGTCACTTATTTTGCTATAAATAGCGGTATTGTCATCAAGTGTATTTAAGCAATTATCAGCGCTTTGAATGAAATTTATTTGGTACTTTAGTTGGCTCGCCGCAGTTGCTGTTTTGCCAAGTTGATTATTGTGATCGCTTATAAGTACATTAAGCCTACAGCGGGTAAGTCCAGCAAGTTCAACTATGCTTAGGGTAATTTTGCTTTCGCTGAGCACTGACGGTCTTGTTAGTTTTAATTGCTCAAGCACTACCGGTGTAATGGGTGAGGTGTTAAGTGTGTCACTTAAACGCGTTATGTAGGTATTATTTATTGAGCTAGGTGCTTTACTGCAACTAGTTAGAGTAAAAACGCTCACTAGCAGCAATATAACGACTGGTAGTGAGCGCTTTATTAATTTACTCGGTAATGAATGGTTCACGTTTAAAGCGCTTATTTACTGTGAGTATCAACAATACGGCGGCAACGGTTAGCCCGACTATTATTCCGACCCAAAAACCGTGTGGCCCCATTGCTGGCACTATTATGTCTGTTCTTGCCAATACGTAACCTAAGCTAAAGCCGATTAACCAATACGATATAAAGGTTATATAGGAAATAGGTGCTGTGTATTTTAAACCCCGTAATACACCGTTTGCGGCTACTTGCAGAGCATCAGGTAGTTGATAAACACAGGCTAAAATCATAATTGAGGTAGCAAGGGCAATTACTTCGGGACTATCTGTGTACAACTGGCTAATTAAATCACGACCTGTAAATGTAATAAGTGCTAAAAACAGTGCGATAACAATCGCTAAAATATAACTGGTCGATACGGCGATCCTTAATTGCTTTAAATGATTTTGACCATATAGATTACCAATACGGATACTAATAGCGATAGAAAGGCTTAGCGGCATCATAAACAATAATGTAGTTACACTGGCTGCTATTTGATGACCTGATACAGCTACAGCGCCTAAATGCGCTATAAATAAAGGAATACAGGCAAATAAGGTTACTTCAAAAAAGGTGGCTAATGAAATTGGAATACCTAATTTTGTAATCGTTGCAATGGTGGCTAGGTTAGGTTTTTCAAATGGAGTAAGTAGGCCTTTAGCGTCTACTTTTTTACTTAGTTGGCAGTAAGTCACTTGTGCAATTGCCATAACAGTTAAAACAATTGCTGTTGCAATACCACAACCCGCGCCGCCGTAGGCAGGTAAACCAAACAAACCATTTATAAAAATATAATTTACCGGAATATTCACAGCTAAACCCAGCAAGCTTATGTAAAAAGCGGGTTTAGTCATGCCCATGCCTTCGGTCATGTTTCTATAAGTGGTAAAAATTAAAAAGCCGAATACACCCCATTTAACAAAATGAATGTAGTCAAAAGCGAGGCTTGCAATTGCTGGGCTGGTATCGAGCCTTAATATAATTATGTCGGCTAGATAAGTGATACCGAACCCTATAGCACTCAATAGTACGGTTAAATAAAGGGCTTGTTGAAAATAATGGCTAATACCTTTTTTGTCATTCGCACCTGCGCACTGAGCAATGATACCGGTGAGCGCTAATAAAATGCCTTGTAATGCAAGTAACAAAGGATTCCAAATACCTGTGGCAATAGACAGTGCCGCTAAATCTGTAGGACTTACTTGACCGGCCATAATAGTGTCGACCACCGACATTAAAACAAGGGTAACTTGAGCTAAAAAAACAGGAAGAGCAAGAGAGAGTAAGCGTTTAGCTTCCCAATTACAAAAGGTCATAAAAACAGCTATTTAATAAAACAGAACGCAATTGTAGTCTATTGTGTTTCAAATAAAAATCTCAGTTGTGAATGATTTTATTAGTTGATACGTTAAACTATCACTTTGTAATAATTTTAAGTGATTTTATGTTTACAGGAATAGTGCAAACGCAAGCAACAGTGGTTTCTAAAACTCAAACAGCCGGCGTTCTACGTTTAGTTATATCGGTAAGTGATGAATATGTAAAACACCTAGATTTAGGCGCAAGTATAGCTATTAACGGGTGTTGTTTAACTGTTGTGCAAGTTGAACTAAGTAACCATGATGTGGTGGCGCAAGTACATTTTGATGTGATTGACGAAACCCTAAAGCTAACTAATTTAGGGTTGCTTGAGCTAGGCAGCTTAGTTAATTACGAGCGCTCAGTTACGTTTGGTACTGAATTGGGTGGGCATATAGTGTCTGGGCATATTCATTGTACGTCACAAATCTCTCAAATTGTGAAGCTTGAGAATAACTGTAAAATTCAATTAAGCTTACCAAAAGAGTGGAAAAAGTATGTGTTATATAAAGGCTTTGTTGCTATAAATGGCGCAAGCTTAACCGTGGGTGAAATTGACGAACAAGGATTTTGGTTACACCTTATTCCCGAAACGCTCGCTATTACAAACATTGGTGCAGCACAAGTAGGTGATAAGCTAAATATTGAAGTAGATCAGCAAACTTATACTATTGTAAACACGGTAGAAAATTACTTACGCCATCAGGTTTAAATTAAAATATTTGTTCGTCGTCGCTGTCTACGTGTAGCTCTAATTTATTGTTAGCATAGTCTATATGCATGTTTAAATGAATTGGGTTACAGCAGGCTGCACAGTCTTCTATATAATCTTGATCGCCCATACTTGCATCTAAGTCTAAATGAATGTGGTGTCCGCAATGTGGGCAGGCGATTCGTTGTGACAAAAAGTCTTTCATAATCACTCCAGTTATAAATAATTAAGTGGTTGCAAATAACTCTAGCAAAAACTTAATGGATCAAAGCTGAACTCCTTACTTTACTAAATATAGTCGGTCTGGAGGATTGTGACACTTATTTTACATTGGTTGCTGTGAGCATTTCTATATGTTGTTTTGCTTCAGTGAGATAGTGTCCAGCAAAAATGTTAGCGTGATTTAAAATTGGGTATAATTGATAAATCAATTTTCGTTTTTGATAGTTTTGCGAAAGCGGATATTGCTGATTGTAGGCAGTATAAAAATTTTCAGGGAGCGGGGCAAACAACTCGCTCATCGCAATATCAACTTCCCGATCACCATAATAACAAGCTGGATTAAATACGGTTGGAAGCATATTGATAAACCCCATGTTTCCGCGCCAAAAATCACCGTGCAGCAATGATGGCTCTACCTGATGGCTATGGAGTTGTTCTTTTATCGTATTTATTAAGCGTTCGGGTTCAACAAAGTTAATGCCTTTTTCAGCGAGTAACTGTAATTGCCAGCCGATACGTTCTTCGGCATAAAATACGTCCCATTTTTTATGCCAGCGGTTAGGTTGTATGGTTGTAGCTAAATAATTGTCTACATCAAAACCAAACATAGCCTGTTCATGTATGGAGTGCATTTTAGCCAAGTTTTTACCCATAGCAGACCACGTATCATGAGGTTGTTTATCAAGTACTAGCCATTCTAAAACGATAAACGAAAATTCTATGTTTGCACCTGTTACAATGCAATCGGGCACCATAAATACACTATTTTGTGCTAAAAGTTCTAAACCGATAGCTTCACTTTCAAAACGTTCCAGTTCATTTTTTAATGCTACTTTTACCAAGTAGTTTTGTGTACCGTTACTTAAATGAAATAGTTTATCGGAGCTGGAACTTTGTAGTTGGCGTTTGTGGGTGTGTTTAAAATCATAATGAATAGCTTGGCTGATGTGCTCGTTTACTGTTTTCCACATAACAATTGCTCACCTTTTAAACAGATAGTTAAACTATGGCAAAAAGGAATTAATTTAACAATCTAAACGTTGTAAAATTAACGGCTATATTGCATAAAACTACATTTACTGTAATGGAGTAATAATGAACAAAAGTTTAATAACCAATTCGCTAGCAGGTTTATGTGTTGTTGTAGGTTTTGTGTTTAACCAAGCAATTGTGCTATCTGTTGGTTTATTTGCACTTTCTGGCGCGGTAACTAATTTATTGGCTATTCATATGTTATTCGAAAAGGTTCCGTTTTTATATGGCTCAGGCGTTATAGCACTTAAATTTGAAAGTTTTAAAGTGGCCATAAGAAACTTAATATTAACGGAGTTTTTTTCAGAGCAAAAAATTAATAATTTACTAAATAAAGCACAGCCAAATATCGACTTTGAGCCAATAATTAGCAATGTTGATTTAAACCCTGCTTTTGACAATTTGTTAGAAGTAATAGAGCAATCTCAGTTTGGCAGTATGATAGGAATGTTTGGCGGTACAGCGGCAATAGAGCCAATGCGTGAAAAGTTTATTGAAAAAATGCAACTGTCGCTTGGTGAGATCTCTCAAACTGACGATTTTAAAGCATTAGTAACCCAAACACTTTCACAAGGTAACAGCGCAGAGAGTTTATATAAAACGGTACTTAAATTAGTGGATGAGCGCTTAGATGAGCTTACCCCTAAAATGGTGAAAGAGATTATTCAAACTATGATCCGCGAGCATCTAGGCTGGCTTGTTGTGTGGGGCGGTGTGTTTGGTGGTTTATTTGGCTTAATAGCGGTGATTATCTAACTTAAAATGAATTAAGCAAGTGGTTTAACAGCCTGCTTAATTGCTTTTTAGCTGCCATTTATTTAGGGCTTGTAATAATAGTTACTGTAGGCATGTTTACTTTGGCTAAATCTTTAATTGATGTGCGTGTTGTCGCTTCAATATTTAGATAATTAGCGCTTTTATTTAAATTATAGAGTGATACAAACTCTGTTATTGGTAAGTTATTACATTGCAGTTTGTTGATGGCGGCTTTACTGGTACGTAAATCACGCAGTGTTGCACGCAATTTATAGGCTTTATTAGACGCAACAGCCATACAAGCCTGTGTATCTGGGCTTGTATCTGCAGCAACAAATTTTGCTGCTAAAGTTGGTGTTGTAATAAGTGCCGCGCTTAATACTAAGCCGGTATATAAAGTTGCTTTTAATATGTTCATAATTTATTCCTCATTATTTGCGGGTGCAGGGTAAGTATTAAACGAATTGAATAAAAAAGCTGTTAACCAAATGCAACAAGCTGTAAGCAAGTATGTGATTAATACACACTTATAATTAGATGTATGAATTAATAGCAATTTAAGTATGTTTTTTGACACACTTATATAAATTTTTTTATTACAGCTGATTTATTTTTTCAGGCTGTTATTATCGCCCCCATAATTTAGTCGTGTTTTTTTAGGAGCAACGGTGAGCAAAACGTTAGCCAGTTATTATCAGCAAGCATACGCTTGCGATCAGCAGCATTTTAACCAGTGTTTTTATTGTGGTTGTGAAGCAACAGAGCGCGATCATTGTCCGCCACTGCATATGCTACAAAGTATTGTTGATTTAGGTGAAGAGGCTGACTTTATCTCTATCCCTGCGTGTTATGAGTGTCATGCACTTTTACATAACGAAAGACTGATGACGATTGATGAGCGTTTTACCAAGCTTAAAAAAAAGCTCTCAAATAAATATGCTAAACCACTGCGCGTTTATAACATGTGGGAAGAAAGCGAACTTGGTGACATGAGCGACGAGTTTGCCCATAGTATTCAAGCGGGTATGAAATTAGGAAAAGAAGCCGCTGAGCGTTTAGCCTTTACGGGTTTTAGCTACGCCACAGAAGATGCCAAAGTAGCAGTGCGTGAAAAAACGAAAGAGTTTGATGTAGAGGGCATGATATTTACCGACTTTAAAGAAGCGCTAAATTACTGCATTAATGATTTAAACGTACAAAAAAGTGACTTTTATAAAATTTTGGTTGAAGACTATCAAGGTGATTTTAATAAAGCATTGAGCCAGTATCGTCACCGTCATGACAAAGTAACTGCAGCTAAAGACGGTAATACACTTATTAAAGATTTTTCAAAGCTACATAAGCAAAACTCTGATTTTGTAACGCGTACGGTAAAGCACTTTATAAGCAAAGACCCCTCGCTTACCACCGAAGGTGCGCTTGAAAAGTTGTATAACAATTATATAAAGAAATAATTACAGATATTCATCTTAATTAACTGCGTTTTCACCTGTTTTTTTGGCTTTATTCCTTAGCTTTCGCTAAAGTAGCAAAAAAACAGGAGATCCAAACAACATGCAAAAATTTGCACCTTCTTTATTAGCAGTGGGCTTAGCTGCTGCACTTGTAGGTTGCCAAGAAAACGGCCCGCAAGACGATAAAATAACAATTAACAAAAACCCTTACCCAAGTACTTACCAGCCAGTTTCTACATCTAGCACATTAATTACCAATGCCACCGTTTTAACAGGTACTGGTGAGCGTTTAGATGAAACAGATGTATTACTTGTTGACGGCAAAGTACAACAAGTCGGTAAAGACTTAACAGCCACTGCTGATATTACAATTGATGCACAAGGCAAATGGGTAACACCGGGTATTATTGACGTACATTCACATTTAGGCGCATACCCAAGCCCGTCGGTTGAGTCGCATCAAGATGGTAACGAAATGACCAGCCCTAACACTGCAGAAGTGTGGGTTGAGCATTCTGTCTGGCCACAAGATCCAGGCTTTAACCGCGCCCGCGAAGGCGGCATTACTTCTCTGCAAATTTTACCAGGCTCAGCTAACTTATTTGGTGGTCGCGGTGTTACGCTTAAAAATGTACCTGCACACACTATGCAAGGCATGAAATTTCCAGAGGCGCCGTATGGTTTAAAAATGGCGTGTGGTGAAAACCCTAAACGTGTTTATGGTCGCAAAGGCGTGCTGCCTTCAACTCGTATGGGTAATATGGCTGGTTACCGTATGGCATGGGCTGAAGCTGCTGAATACAAACGTGCATGGGATAAGTACGATGCCGATTACGCGGCAGGTTTAAACCCAGAAGCACCAGTACGTGATATTAAACACGATACGCTACGCGGTGTGCTTGAAGGCGAAGTGATGATTCATAATCATTGTTATAAAGCTGAAGAAATGGCAATGATGATTGACCTGTCAAAAGAATTTGGTTATCACGCGGGTACTTTTCATCACGGTGTAGAAGCATATAAAATTGCTGACTTACTTGCGCAAAATGGTTCGTGTGCTGCACTTTGGCCAGACTGGTGGGGCTTTAAAATGGAAGCCTACGACATGGTACAAGAAAACGTGGCTATTGTTGATGCGGTTAAAAACTCGTGTGCAGTTGTTCACTCAGATTCAGATACTACTATTCAGCGTTTAAACCAAGAAGCGGGCAAGGTTATGTACCGCGCAAACGAAAATGGTTTTGATATTTCTGAGCAACACGCTATTAAATGGATCACGTCTAACGCTGCTAAATCGTTAGGTATTGATGACAAAACAGGTTCACTAGAAGCCGGTAAGCAGGGCGATGTTGTTATTTGGAATCAAAGCCCATTTAGTGTTTATGCTAAAGCTGAACAAGTGTTTGTTGATGGTGCAAAAGTTTACGATAGAAACGACAGCGCGTATCAAGCAGTAAGTGATTTTATGTTAGGTCAACAATAAGGAGCACCCAGAATGAAAAATTTATCACGTTCGTTTTCGCTTTCTCTGGTTGCTGCAGGATTATTAGCATCTGGTGCTGTAAGCGCACAATCGCTAGCAATTATTAATGCAACATTACATACGTCATCTGATCAAGGTGTATTAGAAGCGGCAAGCATTGTAATGACAGATGGTAAAATCACCGCGATTAACCCAACTGAAGTGAAAGCCGATAAGGTTATTGATGCAAAAGGTCAAATTGTAACCCCTGGCTTTATTGCAAGTATTAACCAACTTGGTTTAGTTGAAGTAAGTGCAGTTGCGGGCTCGCGCGATGCAGGCGAGGATAAAGCCGGTATCGATTTTGACGTAAGCTTGGCTTACAACGCTCATTCAAGCTTAGTGCCTTATGCTCGTAAAGGCGGCGTAACACGCGATGTAATTACTCCTCATGGCGGCGATAGCATTTTTTCAGGCCTTGCGAGTGTTGTTGATTTAAGTGGTAGTTTTGACAGCGACATACAAAAGCAGGCCGCTTTAATTGTTTACTTAGGTGAGCGCAGCAAAGGCTCTCGTGCTTTTACTTTGCAAACACTGATTAATAAGCTTGATGAGCACAAAACTAAAGCTGGTAAAAAAGCCAAAAAAGATGACGACAAACCAAGTACTGAAGATAAAGTCATGGCAAAAGTACTCACTGGCGAAATGCCATTAGTGGTTGGCGTATCACGTGCGGCTGATATTATTGAGCTCATTAAAGTAAAAGAGCAATTTGGCATTAATTTAGTGCTTAACGGTGCGCAAGATGCTGTTGTAGTTAAAGAGCGCGTTGCTAAAGCAAATATCCCAGTGATCATTAGTGCAATGGATAGCTTACCAGGAAGCTTTGATTCGCTTCATGCAAGTTTAGATAATGCTAGTGTGCTTGAAAAAGCGGGCGTTAAAGTATTATTAACGGTAGGTGGCGATGCAAGCCACAACATATATCAGCTACGTTTCGATGCTGGTAATGCTGTGTCGTACGGTATGAGCCAAGAAGGTGCGTTAAAAGCGGTTACATCAAACGTTGCTGATGTATTTGGTATTAATGCAGGTAGCCTTGAAGTTGGTAAAGCCGCTGATGTAGTAATGTGGAGTAATGACCCGTTTGAACTAAGCAGCCATGTGAGCAAAATGTTTATCAATGGGGTTGAGGTATCTACACAATCTCGTCAAGATAAACTGCGTGACCGCTATACAACTGACTCAAAAATGCCACGTGCTTATACCAACCCGCAATAATGCTTAATCAATTTGAGGGATTAAATCTGACGCTAACTGCGTTAAAAATTTCTGATATAGAGCAACTAAATAACGAAATTTTTGCCTTGTTATCGACAAGATTTTCTTGCCTCAAAGTTGATCACTTAATTAAGCGAATTGGTATGATACTAAATAATTAATTAAATAAATTTAATTATTTTAAAGGCCGCTATTTTCTAAATAGCGGCCTTTTTTTAAAGTTTATACCAATCCGCAATAATACTTAATCATTTTGCGGGGCTAAACGTGTCGCTACCTGTGTTAAAAAATTCTCATTTACGACTGCATGGATGCAGAAGGTAGAGCAATGCAGGAGCAATTGCCGAGAACGACTAAATAGCAAATTTTTTGCCTAGCTATCAACACGTTTTTCCATCCTAAAAATAGATCACTTAATTAAGCGAATTGGTATCAGACATAAAAAAGCCGCTTACTTTTACAAGTAAGCGGCTTTTAAATTTAAACCAATATTTATACTAATTTAGCAAGAATATCGTTAAATGTAGTGCTTGGACGCATCGCTTTAAACGCTGCATCATCGTTAGGCTGGAAGTAACCGCCTAAATCAACTGCAGGGCCTTGCGCATCGTTAAGCTCACTTACGATTTGCTCTTTATTAGACTCAAGGTCGCTAGCAATTTGAGTAAACTGTGCATTAAGTTCACTGTCATCATTTTGCTTAGCAAGTTCTTGTGCCCAGAATAAAGATAGGAAGAAATGAGAACCACGGTTATCAATTTCTTTCACTTTACGTGAAGGAGACTTGTTTTCAGCAAGGAATGTGCCTGTCGCTTTGTCTAGTGTATCAGCAAGTACTTGTGCCTTGTTGTTACCCGTAGTTACGCTAAGGTGCTCAAGTGATGCAGCAAGTGCTAAAAATTCACCTAAAGAATCCCAACGTAAGTGATTTTCTTTTTCGAATTGTTGAACATGCTTAGGTGCAGAACCACCCGCGCCAGTTTCAAATAAGCCACCACCGTTCATAAGTGGAACAATTGAAAGCATTTTAGCACTCGTACCCAACTCTAAAATTGGGAATAAGTCTGTAAGGTAATCACGTAATACATTACCTGTTACAGAAATCGTGTCTTTACCTTCTTTAATACGCGCTAATGAGAACAATGTTGCTTCAAGCGGTGCTAAAATTTGAATATCTAGGCCAGCGGTATCGTGATCTGGTAGGTATTTGTTTACTTTTTTGATTAGCTGCGCATCATGTGCACGGTTTTCGTCTAACCAGAAAATAGCTGGAACGCCTGTTGCGCGAGCACGATTTACTGCAAGCTTAACCCAATCTTGGATTGGTGCGTCTTTAACCTGACACATACGCCAGATATCGCCTTGCTCAACACTGTGCTCAAGTAATGTATTACCATTTGCATCAACAACACGGATAGAACCGTCCGCTTTAGCTTCAAATGTTTTGTCGTGTGAACCGTATTCTTCCGCTTTTTGAGCCATAAGGCCAACGTTTGGAACGCTACCCATTGTTGTTGGATCAAACGCGCCATTTTCTTTACAAAAATCGATAGTTGCTTGGTAAACACTTGAGTAACAACGATCAGGAATTACAAAGCTAGTGTCTTGTAATTTACCATCGTTATTCCACATTTGACCGCTTGAACGGATTGCTGCAGGCATCGATGCATCGATGATCACGTCACTTGGTACGTGTAAGTTTGTAATACCACGGTCAGAATCAACCATAGCAATAGCAGGGCGGTTAGCGTAAACAGCTTGAATGTCTGCTTCGATTTCTTCGCGCTTAGCATCGTCTAGTGTTTGAATTTTAGAATATACGTCGCCTAAACCATTATTTACATCAACACCTAGCTCTTCAAAAAGCTCACCGTGTTTAGCAAATACATCTTTGTAGAATACTTTAACAGCGTGACCGAAGATGATTGGATCAGATACTTTCATCATTGTCGCTTTCATGTGAAGCGAGAATAAAACACCTTTTTCTTTAGCAGCATCAATTTCAGCAGCCAAGAAAGCTTGAAGCTTAGAAGCGCTAATGCTTGATGCATCAATTACTTCGCCAGCTAAAAGAGGTGTGCTTTGTTTAAGAACAGTAACGTCACCGTTAGTTGCAACATGTTCAATACGCACATCAGTGGCTGTATCTACAGTGACTGATTGCTCAGACCCAAAGAAATCACCTTCGCTCATGCTTGCAACGTAAGACTCTGAATCTTTGCTCCACGCACCCATTGAATGTGGGTTGTTACGTGCATATTCTTTTACAGAACCTGGTGCGCGACGATCAGAGTTACCTTCACGTAGTACTGGGTTTACTGCACTGCCTTTAATTTTGTCGTAAGCAGCTTGAATTGCTTTTTCTTCATCATTTTTAGGTTCAACAGGGTATTCTGGAAGCGCATAACCTTTTGCTTGAAGCTCTTTAATTACAGCACGCAGCTGTGGAACAGATGCACTAATGTTTGGTAATTTGATGATGTTTGCTTCTGGTGTTTTAGCAAGCTCGCCAAGTTCAGCAAGTGCATCGCCAATGCGTTGTTCTTGTGTTAAATAATCAGGGAAGCTAGCAATTACACGACCTGCTAATGAGATATCGCGAGTTTCAACTTCAACACCGGCCGCATTTGTATATGCTTGGATGATAGGTAGCAACGAGTAAGTTGCTAGTGCCGGAGCTTCGTCCGTTTTTGTATAGATAATTTTTGATGTCATCATCATTCCTAGATAGTCGACCGATAAGGTCTTATTCAACAATGCAAAGAAAATCATTACTAATGAGTAAATATTATTAAACAAGTTAATAAACACGTACGCTCGTAATGAATAGTTTGTTAGGTGTTGGTACTCAGCGTTGCTTTTTTATAAAAGCAGAATAGTCACACCTGACGAACTAGAATTGTATTTATAGCTAAAAAATCAACAAAAATAAATCAGCCTTTAGCCTAGTACATTTAAAACTGGCAAAAGTATGATAACTGTTGTGTTAATGCGCTGTTCTAGCATTAAGAGTGTAACAAGCTTAAATAAAAAGGGCCAGAGTATGAACGAGCTCAATACTCAGTTAAACAATTAACTCTTAGAACATTGGGGTATATAAAATAAATTCAAGGAAAAGGGTTGAATTTGGGCAAAAAGGGGCAATAAATAAGTGTGAAGAGATAAAAAGTATGCTTAAGGAATTAAGCGAGGATCTAAAAAGGTCACTCGCTTTAGTCGAACAGAACATTGTTCACTCTATAATGTCGCCATCAGGGGCAATATTTTTAGCGTGTAGGCCCTTAGGCCCTTGTTCTAACTCGAAAGTTACATCTTGACCAGCTTTAAGTGTTTTATATCCGTCCATTACAATAGTTGAGTAATGAGCGAAAATATCATTCTCGCAGCCGTCTTCTACGATGAAACCAAAACCTTTGGCGTTGTTGAACCATTTAACTTTACCGCAAGCCATACTTCTACATCCTTCAATAAGTTGACTAATTTAGTTATTCTAAACCGTATAATTTGCTAGACTGACTAAGGTTTAATCAATCTATGTTTGACTGTAGTTTATTTAGCCAACCAGTCAAGTGTTTTGAGTTATTTTTTTAACATTTTATTTATTTTTTATTCAAGTTTGCTTGAGTTACAAAGACAAGACTATATTTAATTATGAGTGGTATGAAAGATTCAGGTGTAATTGACACAGTTCGCGACAGTGAAAAGCAAAAGCTACAACCACCGCGAAAATATAAAGTTGTTTTAAATAACGACGACTACACGCCGATGGACTTTGTAATAGAAGTTTTAACGACGTTTTTTAATATGGATAGCGATAGAGCAACCGACGTGATGCTTCAGGTTCATGAAAAAGGTAAGGGTATTTGCGGTGTTTACAGCGCCGATGTAGCCCATACTAAGGTTGAACAAGTTAACCGCTACGCGCGTGATAACGAGCATCCACTGCTTTGTAATTGTGAGCAGGAATAAATACCAATTAGGGTGATCAAACATCCGATTGTTGTGGTATAAATTATTATCTCAGTAAGGGGTTGCCAATGCTAAACAAAGACTTAGAACTCACATTAAATGCCGCGTTTCGTGAAGCGCGCACTCGCCGTCATGAGTTTATGACCGTAGAGCACCTTTTACTTGCGCTGTTAGATAATCCTTCAGCAGGAGAAGCCCTAAATGCGTGCGGTGTTAATCTTTCTGGTTTAAAAACCGAATTATTAGAATTTATTGACGAAACAACACCCGTCATCCCAGATCTAGAAGAAGAACGTGAAACTCAGCCAACGCTTGGTTTTCAGCGTGTATTACAGCGTGCGGTGTTTCATGTGCAATCGTCAGGTAAAAATGAAGTTACTGGCGTAAACGTGCTAGTTGCTATTTTTTCAGAGCAAGAGAGCCAAGCTGTTTATTTACTTAAAAAGCAAGATGTATCGCGTTTAGATATTGTTAACTTTATTTCACACGGTATTTCTAAAGCCGATGATGAGTTAGGGGATGACACCGATGATATTCATGAAGAAGTGCAAGAAGTACAAAATGAAGAAGCAAGCAAGCTAGACAGCTTTACAACCAACTTAAACGTTCAAGCACGTGAAGGCAATATAGACCCTTTGATTGGACGTGACAGCGAAGTAGAGCGCACGGTACAAGTATTGTGTCGTCGCAAAAAGAACAACCCATTACTAGTTGGTGAAGCAGGTGTTGGTAAGACAGCAATTGCCGAAGGCTTAGCGTATCGTATTGTTAACGAGCAAGTACCAGAAGTCATTGCTGATGCAGTTGTGTACTCGCTAGATATGGGGGCATTGCTTGCAGGTACTAAATACCGTGGCGATTTTGAAAAGCGCTTCAAAAGTTTATTAAAAGAGCTACAAGCACAACCTGGGTCTATTTTATTTATTGATGAAATACATACCATAATAGGTGCTGGCGCAGCGTCTGGTGGTGTTATGGACGCATCAAACTTACTTAAACCACTTCTTTCAAGTGGTAAGTTACGTTGTATGGGTTCAACCACTTACAATGAGTATAAAAATATTTTTGAGAAAGACCGTGCATTAGTACGCCGTTTTCAAAAAATTGATGTACTTGAACCAAGTGTTGCTGATACCACTAAAATTTTAAATGGATTAAAAGAGCGTTACGAAGAGCACCATGGTATTCGCTACACTCAAAAAGCATTAAAAGCAGCTGCTGAACTTAGTGCTAAATACATTAATGAGCGCCACTTGCCAGATAAAGCAATTGATGTAATTGATGAAGCGGGCGCTAACCAACGTTTACAGCCTAGTTCTAAACGTAAAAAAACCATTGGCGTGGCAGATATAGAACTAATTATATCTAAAATGGCACGTATCCCAGCGCAAAGCGTATCGTCAACAGATAAAGAAACGCTTAAAAATCTAGACCGTAATCTTAAAATGCTTGTGTTTGGGCAAGATCAATCTATTGACGCGCTTACATCAGCTATTCGTTTATCTCGCTCTGGTTTATCAAGCGAAGAAAAACCAGTTGGCTCGTTCTTATTTGCAGGACCTACCGGTGTGGGTAAAACAGAAGTCACTAAACAGCTTGCTAAATGCATGGGTGTTGAGTTTATTCGTTTTGATATGTCTGAATATGTAGAGCGCCATGCTATAAGTCGACTAATTGGTGCTCCACCAGGATATGTTGGCTTTGAGCAAGGTGGTTTATTAACAGAAGCTGTTATTAAAAACCCACATGCAGTTGTACTTTTAGATGAGATTGAAAAAGCGCATCCAGACATTTATAACATCCTGCTACAGGTAATGGATCACGGTACGTTAACCGATAATAACGGTCGTAAAGCCGATTTTAGAAATGTAGTTGTGGTAATGACAACTAACGCTGGTGTGCAAGAAACCACACGTAAGTCGATTGGTTTTACAGAGCAAGATCACACGCATGATGCAATGGGCGAAATTAATAAAGTATTCTCGCCAGAATTTAGAAACCGTTTAGATAACATCATTTGGTTTAATCACCTTGAACGTGAAGTTATTTTAATGGTGGTTGATAAATTTATTGTGGAGCTGCAATCCCAGCTTGATAAAAAATCGGTTAACCTTGAGCTTACGTCTAAAGCACGTGAGTGGTTGGCAGATAAAGGCTACGATAAAGCAATGGGTGCACGACCAATGGCACGTGTTATTCAAGAAGAGCTTAAAAAGCAATTAGCTAACGAAATACTGTTTGGTGAACTTGTTGATGGCGGTACGGTTAAAGTATCGGTTAAAGACAAGAAGATTCGGTTTGATTACGAGAGTAGCTTAACACCAGCGTAAAACGTTAATTAAAAAATTTAGTTAAATAAAATGGCTCGCTACATAATAGCGGGCCATTTTTTTGCCCTTTTTTATAGGCAACAAAAAACCCAGTAAAAACTGGGCTTTTTGTTTATTAAATGTAATTGCTAGTCAATGTCTATCAATTACATTTAATAAACGCTTAAAGCTAGTAAAACACTAGCCAAAAACTAAATCTCGTTTACGCACTTACTTAGCGAGCACGGAATACGATACGACCTTTCGATAAATCGTAAGGAGTCATTTCTACCGTTACTTTATCGCCGGTTAAAATACGGATATAGTTTTTGCGCATTTTGCCTGAAATATGAGCCACAACTACGTGACCATTTTCTAGCTCAACTCGGAACATTGTATTTGGTAAAGTATCAAGGACTGTCCCTTGCATTTCGATTACGTCTTCTTTCGCCATGTTTAGCGTAACACCTCTTTAATAGTTAAACGCTGCAGATTTTGCCCAAAATACACCAATAAGTAAAGGCGCAGGGGCTATATTTGCAAATTAAATAGCCACCCACTCATCATTAAGCTGTTTTTGAGCTGGTAAAAACTGAGTTTTGTACTTCATTTTGTTGCATTCATCAATTTGATAGCCCAAGTACACGTATTGCTTATTTTGCTCTTTTGCAAATCTAAGCTGCTCTAATATCATCACAGAGCCTAAACTATAGTGTTCAAAATCGGGGTCGAAAAAGGTATAGATTGCAGAAATAGCGCTATTCATACAATCAGTTACGGCAACTGCGACTAAAGTATCTTGGTGCCATAGTTCAATAAATGTGATTTTGAGCCAACTGCAAAGTAAAAAGCTTTGAAACTGTTCTTTTTCAGGAGGATACATACTTCCATCCCGGTGACGCATTGTTATGTACTTACTATAAAGCGGATAGTACTCAGGTCGCTCTTGCGTCGAATATTTCACTTCAAACTGGCTTTTTGCTTTGTTTAGTTTACGTTTTTGCGATTTTGAGGGGATAAAGTCTTGTGCTAATACACGTACAGAATTACATGCACTGCATATTGGGCAATGCGGGCGGTATATTTGGTTACCACTGCGACGAAACCCCAAACCTAATAATGACTCAAATTTGTCGGTACTGTAGCAACTAGGATCTAGAATAACTAAAAGTTGTTCTTGTCTGTTGGGCAAATAACTACAGTCAAACTCTTGGGTTAAACCAACACGTGCAGGAAGTTGTTCATTCATAGATTGCGTCAAGTTCTTGTGGCTCCCACATAATAGGGTTAACGATATAGCTATGTGCAGCTTTTAGTTTAGTCAAAAATGTTGAGCGAGGAATTACTTGTGCACCGAGGGTCATTAAATAAGGGTTTTCTAACTGGCAATCAATAAAATGCGCATTATGACGTTTAAGCCAATTTACCAGTGCCCACATCGCAAGCTTAGAGCAATTGGTTTGATGATGAAACATCGACTCGCCACAAAATACACCATTTTGCATAATACCGTATAAGCCACCTGCAAGCTCTCCGTTACTCCACACCTCTAAACTATGAGCAATGCCCGCATTGTGTGCATTAACGTAAGCGTTGAGCATGTCAGAAGTGATCCAGGTACCATCAGTGTCAAGGCGTTGATCGCGACATGCTTCTATCACCTCTTCAAAGGCATTATTAATGGTTACTCTCACAGGGTGCTTTTTTAAATGCTTACGCAGACTCTTACTTATATGAAAATCATCCAGTTCAAAAATCCCGCGTTCGCTCGGCGACCACCACATAATAGACTCATCTTCACTAAACCAAGGGAATATTCCGCTTTTGTAGGCATTACTTAGGCGAGGTAAACTTAAATCTCCGCCAATTGCGAGTAAGCCATCAGGGGATTCTAATGCGTATTCCGGATTGGGGAATGCTATATCGTTTTCGCTTAATTGGTATAGCTGATTTTTCATACAGTACTTATCTTATAATTGATCGTAAAAGTGTAACTATATTTTAGGCATAAAAAAAGGGCTGAATAATCAGCCCTATAATAATTTATTTAATTGCTTATAAATTATCTAAGAAACGTTCTGCATCAAGGGCAGCCATACAGCCAGTACCCGCTGATGTGATTGCTTGACGGTAAATGTGGTCAGACACATCACCAGCAGCAAAAACGCCTTCTACACTTGTTTGAGTCGCGTTACCGTTCAATCCAGACTCTACAACTAAGTAGCCATCTTTCATTTCTAGTTGGCCAACAAACATATCTGTATTTGGCTTATGGCCAATAGCAATAAATACACCGGCTAAATCTAGTTCTTCAGTTGCATCAGAGTGTGCATCTTTAATACGAACGCCTGTTACACCCATTTGGTCGCCTAATACTTCGTCAAGCGTGCGGTTGTAATGCATTACAACGTTACCGTTTGCTGCTTTTTCAGCAAGGCGGTCAGCAAGTATTTTTTCACTGCGGAAACTATCACGACGATGAATAACATGTACTTCGTCAGCAATGTTAGATAAGTAAAGCGCTTCTTCAACCGCCGTATTACCACCACCAACAACCGCTACTTTCTGACCTCTATAGAAAAAGCCGTCACATGTAGCACATGCCGAAACACCACGGCCTTGGAAATTAGTTTCAGACTCTAAGCCTAAGTATTTAGCAGACGCACCCGTTGCAATGATTAACGCATCACATGTGTAAGTACCTTGGTCGCCAGTTAGTGTGAAAGGGCGCTTAGATACATCTACTTTATTAATGTGATCAAACACAATTTCAGTTTCAAAGCGTTCAGCGTGCTCTTTCATACGATCCATTAATGCAGGACCTGTTAAGCCGTGTGCATCACCAGGCCAGTTTTCAACTTCAGTCGTGGTTGTTAATTGGCCACCTTGTTGAATGCCTGTAATTAAAACAGGGTTTAAATTTGCACGTGCTGCATATACTGCGGCAGTATAACCAGCTGGGCCAGAGCCTAAAATTAGTAGCTTACAATGTTTTGCTTCAGTCATTATTTTTTCCTAAACGTTTGATACGGTCTTTAATGCGCTCGATTCTAAGAAAAACAAGGCAGAAGTAAACAAAATCCGAGATTATTTTTTTTAGCAAATCGAAAAGCTGTGCAGTATTGTGTACTAGAGATTGTGGCTTTTGCGTTTAATAAAGTAAAGTAGCTCAATAAATAGACTAACAGGCAACAAAACAACGTTAATTCATGACCACTTTGATTTTTTTTGTTATGTTTTACCTAATTTTATTTGTCACTGATAAATCATGTGACCCAAGTGAATAGGCAACTATGTTATTTTGGCAGGAAAAACCCGCATTCGGGTTGACTTCAAAAGACGTTAACGTCTTAACCAATGCGCAAGATTACCGAACGCAATTGCTACGTTTGATCTGTAGCGCAAAAAAACGAATTTATATCACAGCGCTTTATTTACAAGATGACGAAGCAGGTCGCGAAATTTTAGAAGCTTTGCATCGTGTGTCATTAACAAACCCAGCACTTGAAATAAAAGTGCTGGTGGATTTTCATCGTGCGCAACGTGGTCTTATTGGTGCAGAGAAGTCTGACGGCAATGCAAGTTTATACTGTGACGATTTAGAAAAGTTTAAATCGAACGTACAAGTTTATGGCGTACCTGTAAAAGCTAAAGAATTATTTGGCGTATTGCATTTAAAGGGGTTTGTCATTGACGATACCTTACTTTACAGCGGCGCAAGCTTAAACAACGTGTATTTGCAGTATAACGAGCGTTACAGACTCGACCGTTACTTTTTAATAACGCAGAGCGAGCTGTGTGACTCAGTGGTTGATTTTATTGAGACAAAGCTAATTAGCTCCGTTGCTGTGCCACGCATAGACACACGACCGCTTAAACGTTTACACGACTTCAAACTTGACCAAAAGCAATTAATGCGTGATTTAAAGGCCGCCAGTTATAACGCAGCAGAGCAACTAAATACGCAAGCATTAGGTATTCGTTTATTTTTGGGGCTTGGCCGTCGTAATAACGAATTAAATCGTTTAATAAAAGCGTTATTTGATACCACAGAGCAAGAGCTTGTGTTGTATACGCCATACTTTAATTTTCCGGCGCCGCTTATGCGATCACTGCGCCGTTTATTAAAGCAAGGCAAACAAGTGACTATTGTGGTAGGCGATAAAACAGCAAATGACTTTTATTTACCGCCAAGTGAGCCGTTTAGTAAAATAGGGGCACTACCTTATTTATACGAAACTATTTTGCATAAGTTTGTAAAAACGCAAAAACGCCATATCGATAACGGCAATTTAAATGTGTATTTGTGGAAAGATGGAAGTAATTCGTTTCATTTAAAAGGTATTTGTTCAGATAGAACAAAACATTTACTGAGCGGGCATAACTTAAATCCACGTGCATGGGGCCTTGATATCGAAAATGGTATTTTAATAGAAGATCCAGAGCAAACAATTATGGATGCCATTGATAACGAAAAGCATGAAATTTTACAACACTGTCGCCGTTTAACAGGCCCAGATGATTTAGAAACGATGGATGATTACCCGCAGCCAGTTAAAAAACTACTTGGCCAAGCTAAGCGTGTAAAAGTAGATTTTATAATCAAGCGTTTTATCTAAACCAGTTTATCTAAATCTGAAATTTAAATATAAAAAAAGCAGCTAATTAGCTGCTTTTTTTATGGGTTGTAGTTAGGTAGCTACATTGCTTAATACCAACCTAACTACAAAACGCTAAATTATGCGTTTTCTACCGCTGTGCGTGGGTCAACATATTCCATGTTGAACGCTTGTGCTACTTCTTTGTAAGTTACTTGGCCTTTAATTACGTTTAAGCCTTTTAAGAAGTGAGCGTCATCTAGTAGCGCCTTTTTATAACCTTTATTTGCAAGGTTAATGATGAAAGGCAATGTTGCATTGTTAAGTGCAAACGTAGATGTGCGTGGAACAGCACCTGGCATGTTAGCAACACAGTAGTGAACAACTTCATCAACGATGAAAGTAGGATCAGCATGCGTCGTTGCTTTAGAGGTAGCAATACAGCCACCTTGGTCGATTGCAACGTCAACAATTGCAGAGCCAGGTTTCATTGCTTTAATGTGCTCTGCAGTGACTAGTTTAGGTGCAGCTGCACCTGGGATTAGTACGCCACCAATTACTAAATCAGCTTCTAGTACGTGTTTTTCTAGTGCATCAGCAGTTGAGTAAATAGCTTTTACTTTATTACCAAATTGCGCGTCTAGTGCACGTAATACGTCGATGTTACGATCAAGAACCACAACTTCAGCACCAAGGCCAACAGCCATTTGAGCTGCGCTACGACCAACCATGCCGCCGCCAATTACAACAACTTTAGCTGCTTCAACACCTGGTACGCCACCTAATAGCATGCCGCGACCGTGGTTAGATTTTTCTAGCGCTTGTGCACCAGCTTGAATAGACATACGACCAGCCACTTCGCTCATAGGCGCAAGAAGCGGTAAACCACCGCGAGAGTCAGTTACAGTTTCGTATGCAATACAAATAGCTTTGCTTTTTACAAGGTCTTCAGTTTGTGGAAGATCAGGTGCAAGGTGTAAGTAAGTGAAAAGGATTTGGTCTTCACGCAACATTGCACGTTCAACAGCTTGTGGCTCTTTTACTTTTACAATCATGTCGGCTTTAGCGAAAACATCAGCAGCAGTTGCTAAAATTTCAGCACCTGCTTGTGTGTAGTCTTCGTTAGTAAAACCAATCCCCATGCCTGCATCAGTTTCTACAATCACTTGGTGACCGTGGTTTACTAATTCACGAACACTCGCAGGAACCATACCTACACGGTATTCATGGTTTTTAATTTCTTTAGGTACACCAATAATCATAACATTTGCCTTATTAAGAACGGATTAACATTTTTCACTATTATATTCATCATAAGCCAGTGTGTCTCACCTTTTTTAAAGTGGGTTCTAGTGTTATTATCTAAATAATAAAAATAAACAGCATAAAAAACTAGTTGGTACTATGCATCAGTTATTAGATAGAATTGACCGGAAAATTTTGATGGAATTACAACATGATGGACGCCTTTCCAATGTTGAACTGGCCAGACGAGTTGGCCTAAGCGCCACGCCCTGTCTCGAACGGGTAAAAAAACTAGAACGAGAAGGTTACATATTAGGTTACAAAGCAGTGGTCGACCCTGCTAAGCTTGGGCAAGGTTTATCGGTGTATGTAGAGGTAACAATTACCAAAACATCACCCGATGTATTTGATGAGTTCAGTGCTGCTGTAAAAAAGCATGAAGAAATTATAGAATGCCATTTGGTGTCGGGTAATTTCGACTTTTTACTTAAAACACGCGTAAATGATATGTCAGAATACCGTGGCGTATTAGGCGACATACTATTGAAACTTCCAAATGTAAGTGAAAGCCGTACTTATGTAGTAATGGAAGAAGTAAAAGGTGAAGAAGGTGTAATTATTCGCCCGTATATTGCTTAACAGTATTTATAATAGGCTGACATTTGCTTTTATCTGCCTAAATTATAAAAACGTGTTCATAATCAGGCCATCAAGGTTAAGATAAAGTGCAACAAATTGCATTTCCTGCTAAGGTATTTCACTGCTAAGTAAGTGTGAATAAAATAGAATAATAAAGAGGAATAGGGAACTATGCGCCTAAACGGTGTGCAAAGACTATTAGAAACAGGGCTGATTATCAGTACCTTTACAGCAATATTTATTTTATGTGCCTTAATCAGCTTTGATCCAGTTGATCCTTCGTGGTCGCAAACTGGTGAATTTAGAAACGTAAAAAATATTACGGGCACAGCTGGTGCATGGATAGCTGACATTTTATTACTTACTTTTGGTTGGTTGGCTTATTTAGTACCTGCTGCCATTCAATTATTTGGCTACTTGTTATTTAAACAACCTCACCGCATTTTACAGCTTGATTACACTACTTTAGCGCTGCGAGTTATTGGTTTTGCTTTATTTATTACCTCAGCTACCGCTATTAGCAGTATCAACTTTGACGATATTTATAACTTCTCTTCTGGTGGGGTAGTGGGCGATGTTATTGCATCAGCCATGATGCCTGCATTTAACTTTACCGGTACATCTATATTATTGCTGTGTTTCTTTTTTGCAGGGCTTACCTTATTAACGGGTGTATCGTGGGTTGATTTTGTTGATTATCTTGGCGATTTAATGGTTAGGTTTTATCGTTTTATCGTGTCGTATGCAAAAGGCTGGATGCACCGAGAACACGCTGCAGGTACAGTAAATAATAACGATGAAGTAGACGCCCATTTTGAAGACGATATAAAAGAGCAAATAGAGCTGCCTACATCGGCTAAAAAAGCAGATAAACAAAAAGCAATTAACAAACCGCAAACGCCATTTAGCGAGCCACAAATTAGTGATGACTTTATGCCGTTTGATGAACTCGACGATATACTCGATCAAGAAATTGGCTTTAGCGCCATAGACGACGAGCCAATGGACACGGCTGCTGCATTAAATGCACTTGATCAAAGCCAAGTTGTAGAACCTGAAAAGCCAGTTACAACGGTTGTATCACCAGCAAGGCCAATGCCTAAGCCAAAAGCAGCCTATCAGCCACCACCAACAGCAAAAGAAAAATTTGAGCAATTATTAACGCAAGAGCCACCACCGGGGCCATTACCGTCACTCGATTTACTCGATAGACCGGACAAAGCTAAAAACCCAATTTCGCAAGAAGAACTCGATACAGTATCGCGCCTAGTAGAGACAAAGCTGCTCGACTTTAACGTACAAGCAACCGTAGTAGCAGTATACCCAGGCCCCGTTGTTACGCGTTTTGAGCTAGATTTAGCGCCAGGTATTAAAGTGTCTAAAATTACGGGCTTGGCTAAAGATTTAGCCCGTTCGCTTTCGGCAATTAGTGTACGTGTTGTAGAAGTTATTCCAGGTAAAACCTATGTTGGTATTGAACTTCCAAATAAACACCGTGAAATAGTTCGTTTATCAGAAGTAATAAACGCCCCTAAATTTGAGCAAAATCCGTCGCCACTTACCATGGTGCTTGGTAAAGACATTGCCGGTCAGCCGGTATGTGCTGATTTAGGTAAAATGCCACACTTATTGGTGGCCGGTACAACCGGTTCGGGTAAATCAGTGGGCGTTAATGTCATGATAGTAAGCTTGCTGTACAAATCGGGTCCTGACGATGTACGTATGATCATGATTGACCCTAAAATGCTTGAGCTTTCAGTATATGAAGGCATTCCGCATTTATTGTGTGAAGTAGTGACCGACATGAAAGAAGCCGCTAACGCACTGCGTTGGTGTGTAGGTGAAATGGAACGTCGTTATAAATTAATGTCAGCATTGGGTGTGCGTAACTTAAAAGGTTACAACCAAAAAGTGCTTGAAGCCAATGAAGCGGGTTACCCAATTCTTGATCCATTATTTAAAGACACCGATGGCATGAAAGAAGGCCCCGACGAGCTAGGTAAATTACCAAGTATTGTTGTAGTAATAGACGAATTTGCCGACATGATGATGATTGTAGGTAAAAAAGTAGAAGAACTTATTGCACGTATAGCCCAAAAGGCACGTGCGGCAGGCATTCACTTAGTGCTTGCTACGCAGCGTCCGTCGGTTGATGTAATTACCGGCTTAATTAAAGCTAATATCCCAACACGTATGGCGTTTCAGGTATCGAGCAAAATAGATTCACGGACAATACTTGACCAACAAGGCGCCGAAAACTTACTAGGTATGGGTGACATGCTTTATTTACCGCCAGGCACTAGCGTACCAGAGCGTGTGCACGGCGCATTTGTAGACGACCACGAAGTACATGCCGTAGTAAACGATTGGAAAGCGCGTGCTAAACCAAATTATATTGATGAAATACTCAATGGTGATGCCAGTGAAGATATTTTATTACCAGGTGAAGCTAGCGAAAACGCAGATGAAGAATCAGACCCGTTATACGACGAAGCTGTGTCGTTTGTAATTGAAACCGGCAAAGTATCGGTATCGTCAGTGCAACGTAAATTACGTGTTGGCTATAACCGCGCAGCACGTTTAGTAGAACAAATGGAAACATCGGGTATCGTGAGTTCACCAGGTCATAACGGTGCTCGCGATGTATTAGTGCCTAATGGAGCAAATTCATGAAAAAAGTTAACGCCTTATTATTAGTATTAGGCAGCGTACTTGCCGCACCAAGCTTTGCTGACGACAGCCAAGCATTACAAGACCAACTTGCCACTTTAAAAAGCTTTAAAGCGCAGTTTGCACAACAAGTAACAGACAAAGAAGGCCAAGCAGTTATGCAAGGCGAGGGCACAATAGCGCTTCAACAGCCTATGATGATTCGCTGGCAGCAAACAAACCCAGACGATACGTTATTTGTATCAAACGGTGATAAAACTTATTACTTCGACAGCTTTGCTGAACAAGTAACAATTATGAAAACCAGCGGTTTAATCGATTCAACACCGTTTGTGTTACTTACCTCAAAAGATCCAGCACAATGGGAAAAGTACAGCGTACTTGCAACAAATACAGGTTTTAGCGTAACACCAAATAAAGGCGTAGAAAGCCAAGTAGAACAACTTGATATAACCTTTGCAGGTAATGAGCAAGGCCTTGCTAAATTAGTAGTTACCGACAATTCAGGGCAGCTATCGTCATTTACATTTAATGATGCACAAGTTAATGCGCCGCTTGATAAAAGCACTTTTGAATTTACGCCTCCTGAAGGTGTTGAAATAGACGATCAGAGTAAAGGTGAGTAATTTAGGTTTTAATTTTGGGCCCGATGTACGCCCACTTGCCGCGCGTATGCGCCCTACAACGCTTGATGAATACATTGGTCAGCAGCATTTATTAAGCGCTGATAAACCACTGCATCAAGCTATTGTCGCAGGGCGATGCCATAGTTTAATTTTATGGGGCCCGCCCGGTGTTGGTAAAACAACGCTTGCGCAAATAATTGCCAACCATGCTGATGCCTCACTTATTCAAATGTCAGCGGTAACCGCAGGCGTAAAAGATATACGCGATAGCGTAACGCAAGCGCGGGACAACCTAGAAAGCCGTGGCCAACGCACCCTTATGTTTGTTGACGAAGTTCATCGCTTTAATAAATCCCAACAAGATGCCTTTTTACCGCACATAGAAGACGGCACCTTTATATTTGTAGGTGCAACCACAGAAAACCCATCGTTTGCCCTTAACAACGCTATATTGTCGCGTGCGCGCGTGTATGTTTTAAAATCGCTTGCCGATACCGACTTATATACCGTAATAGAACGTGCACTTAAACAAGACGAGCAGCTAAGCCAAAAGCACATCACTATTGCCGACAACGCCAAACAGGCACTGTGCCAAGCAAGTGGCGGCGATGCGCGTAAAGTACTTAATTTACTTGAACAAGCGGTTGATTTAACAACCGAGAAAAACGGTCAATACAACGTAGACGAGCACGTACTTAGCCAAGTGCTACCAACGCATTTAGCTAAATACGATAAAGGCGGCGATGAGTTTTACGATTTAATATCGGCCTTTCATAAATCAGTACGAGGTAGCTCCCCCGACGGAGCGTTGTATTGGTATTGCCGAATTTTAGCCGGTGGCGGCGACCCTTTGTATGTAGCAAGGCGTTTACTTGCCATAGCTACAGAGGACATAGGTAACGCCGATCCGCGTGCGATGGAAGTAGCCTTAAATGCGTGGGATATATTTCAGCGAGTAGGCCCAAGCGAGGGCGAGCGTGCAATTGCACAAGCCACATTGTATTTAGCCAGTGCACCTAAAAGTAATGCGGTGTATATGGCGTTTAATCAAGCAAAAGCAGACGCTCAAAACGAGCCAAGTTATCCCGTACCAGAGCATTTACGTAATGCCCCAACTAATTTAATGAAAGACTTAGGGTATGGCGCTGAGTACCGTTATGCGCATAACGAAGAAGGCGCATTTGCCGCAGGAGAAAAATACTTACCACCTGAAATGGAGGGCAAAGAATATTACTTACCGAGCGAGCGCGGCCTTGAGCAAAAAATTAAACAAAAACTCGATTACCTAAAAGAGCGCGATGCACAAAGCCCACTTAAACGATACGAAAATGATTAAACTTTATATGATGATCGCCCTTGGCGGAGCCTCAGGTGCGTGTTTACGGTTTTTTATTAGCGAAAGCATGCTAAAACTCCTCGGTAGGGGATTCCCTTTTGGCACGTTGACGGTTAATATTCTGGGTTCATTGTTAATGGGCATTTTGTACGGTTTGATAGATAAAGAAATTATCACCGCAAGCCCCGCCAAAACCCTTATCGGTATTGGCTTTTTAGGTGCATTAACCACCTTTTCAACATTCTCAATGGACTCGTTGTTGTTATTACAACAAGGTCACTTTATTAAAATGGCCCTCAATATCATCTTAAACGTGATGGTGTGTATTTTTATGGCTTGGCTGGGCCTTCAGCTAGTAATGCAAAAAGGTTAAAAAACTAACATGTTAGATTCTAAATTTTTACGTCAAGACATCGAACAAACTGCAGCACGTTTAGCGGCGCGCGGTTACGAACTCGATGTAGCGACGGTAACGGCACTTGAAGAAAAACGCAAAACATTACAAGTAAAAACGCAAGAACTTCAAAGTCAACGTAATGCAAGCGCAAAAGCAATTGGTCAAGCCAAAGCTAAAGGCGAAGACGCACAGCCACTACTTGATGCAGTGGCTAACTTAGGCAGTGAGCTAGATGCCGCTAAAACTGAGCAAGATGAAGTATTAGCCGCCATTAACGACATTGCTTTAGCAATTCCAAACTTGCCAGACGAGTCAGTACCCGCGGGTAAAGACGAAGACGACAACGTTGAGATTTTAACGTGGGGCACACCTAAAAAATTCGATTTTGAAGTAAAAGACCACGTAGATGTAGGCCAAGACCTAAACGGCTTAGACTTTGAAATGGGCGTTAAAATTAGTGGCGCACGCTTTACAGTAATGCGCGGCCAAGTAGCGCGTATGCACCGTGCACTAACGCAATTTATGCTAGATACACACGCTGATAAAAACGGCTACACAGAAATGTATGTACCGTACCTAGTAAATAGCGCAAGCCTTTACGGCACGAGCCAACTACCTAAATTTGCGGGCGATTTATTCCACACATTAGGCCTTGTAAATGACGACGGCGAACAACAAGCCGGCTTTAGCTTAATTCCTACAGCTGAAGTACCGCTTACAAACAGCGCCCGTGACGAAATTTACGATGAAAGCGATTTACCAATTCGTTTAGTTGCACACACGCCGTGTTTCAGAAGTGAAGCCGGCAGCTATGGCCGCGATACACGTGGCTTAATTCGTCAACACCAGTTTGATAAAGTTGAACTTGTACAACTTGTAAAACCAGAAGACTCAATGGCAACGCTTGAAGAGTTAACAGGTCACGCAGAGCAAATACTACAAGCGCTTGAACTTCCGTACCGTAAAGTAATTTTATGTATGGGCGACATGGGCTTTGGCTCAGCTAAGACATACGATTTAGAAGTATGGTTACCTGCGCAAGACACATACCGCGAAATTTCATCATGTTCAAACATGGCTGACTTTCAGGCGCGTAGAATGCAAGCACGTTTTCGTCGTGAAGGTGTTAAAAAGCCAGAGTTACTACATACACTAAATGGTTCAGGCTTAGCCGTTGGCCGTACACTAGTAGCGATACTAGAAAACTACCAACAAGCCGATGGTACAGTTGTTGTGCCAGAGGTTTTACGCCCATACATGGGTGGACTTGAAGTAATTGGTAAACAATAAAAATCAAGTTTAAGTTAAGCAAGCTTGAAGCTTGTAAATCTTAATTCGAAAGCCGTTGTTTGTAATGAACAGCGGCTTTTTTGTTTTAGGTTAAAGGCAAAAGCTTAGAGAAAAATGTAAGTTATCTTATTAATAATATCGCTTACACCTATTTTTATGGCTCATTACTTTTTTGTCCGATATTACTGATCTCTACCATTTTGGGGTATTTCTACATCAAGGAAACTTAAATATCGGCTAACTAGTTGTTTACAAGTCCTTATTAGCTGGTTAAATTAGAACCTTTGTAATATTTGGACATTTGTCGGTTTATAAAGCGACAAATGTCGGATACAAAGTTGTTAGGTATTTAGCAAAGTATGAAGAAGATTTTAGATTATAGTCAATTTCTCCAGGAAGATGGATTTCAGGATCGAGACCCTGAAATCCAAAATATGAATAGCAATAGACATTTATTTTACAACACACCAAAGGATATTTGTCCATTCTGTAAAATATCGACTTCAATTGCATATACAAATAAATCATTTGATCGGCCTGACTGGTTAAGTGGTGGTTTTTATGAGATTAAAGAAAATGTGAGTACTTGTAGTTCGTGTGGCTGGTGGAGAACTACAATCAATAAAGAGACTACTGGAGACATAGATGCAATTTCAGTAGAAATCAAAAATGCGGTGCTTAGAAAATATGATCTAAGTGGAAAAGACGTTCCAATCCAGGTTCTTGAAACATACTTGTCTAATAAATTTGAAGATGTAATTCATATTCACGATCAAAATATGGAAAAATTAGTACAATCTGTTTTTTCCGAACATTTTGACTGTGACGTTACTCATATGGGTAAGTCTGGTGATGGTGGAATTGATTTGTTTTTTATTGATTCAGAAAAACCGAATGTAGTTCAAGTCAAGAGAAGGAAAAAATTGAAGAAAACTGAATCAGTTAGTTTTATTCGTGAGTTTTTGGGGGCGGCTTTACTAAAGAAAAGTAAAAACCTAATCTATGTATCTACAGCAGACAAATTTTCAACTCCTGCGGTAGATGCTTCTAAAGAAGCAGTTTCAGAAGGAATCGTAGAGAGTTATGAGTTATACAACTTTTCTAGGTTTGAAGAAATATTGAAACTATATAAATCAACTGATGATGAGCCAGCTTGGAAGAGTCATATAGGTTTAGGTTAATAAATACCTAACAACACGCCCTGAGGTGGACAGCAAGCGCTAAAGCTCACTTTCCACCGCAAATTTTAACAGCGGTGATCCCT
>NZ_JANJGQ010000028.1:0-56199 GCF_030847595.1 Pseudoalteromonas sp. 20-92 | reverse complement strand
ATATTGTTAAAGAACGTTTTGAGTCGCTTTAGCGTCTCAAGGGATGCGAATAATACACCCTTTATTTTTCGAGTCAACACTTTGTTTTAAACTTTCTTTTGGAAGATTTAAAACCGAAGTTTTATTTAACTCTTTGAGTAGTTCGTGCCTTGCTATGCGTTGGCGTTTCCCGTCTCAGTGGGGTCGCATTATAGGGAGAACAGATTTTTACGCAAGCACTTTTTTAAAGAAAAAGTAAAAAAAGATGCTGTTCGGTCAGTATCTGAACTAAACACCCTGAAACTGATAGTTTTGTAACCAAACAGTGCACTGTATGGTACAAAAATCACCTTGCTGATACACTCAAAGCTAATAACTATTATCTAAAAGGTGCTAAATATGGCAATCCGTTCTTATAAAGGTATAACACCTTCGTTTAATTCGTCTGTTTATATTGATGAGTCTTCAGTTTTGGTTGGTGATATTACTCTAGGTGATAATAGTAGTGTTTGGCCTTTAGTAGCTGCACGTGGTGATGTTAACTATATACGTATTGGTAAGCGCTCCAATATACAAGATGGCAGTGTATTGCATTTATCTCGTGCAACTAAAAGCAACCCTGATGGTTATCCACTTATTATAGGTGACGATGTAACTGTTGGTCATAAGGTAATGCTGCACGGATGTGTATTAGGAAACCGTATACTAGTAGGTATGGGCGCTATTATTATGGATAACGTGGTTGTTGAAGACGATGTAATTATAGGTGGCGGCTCTTTAGTACCACCAAACAAACGTTTAGAGTCTGGTTACTTATATGTAGGAAGTCCGGCTAAGCAAGCCCGCCCTCTTACAGAGCAAGAACTTGCCTTTTTAAAAATATCTGCCGATAACTATGTGTCACTTAAAGATGAATACTTAGCTGAAATAGCTAACTTAAGTTAATAAACTTACTTCAATTTGGCCTGCCGAGTTATAGCTTTCTTCTTCGATAAGCTCCTCGGCACGTTCTTCATAATCAAAACGATACTGTTCAAAATATTCTGTTGCGTGACTTTCGTCTGTTAATTTAAGTGTATTTACTTCTATTATGCATTCCACCAGCATGCCACTAACTTGTGCAAAAAAAACTAGCTGATGATCGGGCTCTCTAAATTCGAGCCTATCTATAAACTGTATTGCCTGATTCATTTAAGCGTTCCTTGTTTGAGCGCATCCACTACGGGAAGTATTTCTGGCATTTTATTACGCCATACATAATATGCTTGAGCAGCTTGACCAACTAACATACCGGTGCCATCTAAAAGCTTAGCGTTAATATTATGCTGTGCAATCCAATTCATAAAAATGGTATTTTGCAGTGAATAAAACATGTCATAAGCGACTTCACAGTTAGTTATGTGTTTTTCATCAAGTGCTGGAAGTTCGTTATTCATACTGCTAGAGGTAGAGTTTATAATTAGTGAGTAATCGCTTACTGGTAAATCATCAAAACCAAAGCCAGATACTGGTCCATATTGGGTAAACAGCTCTGCGAGTTCTTTGGCTTTTTGTGCTGTGCGATTAACTATTATTATTTCCTGAGGGTTATGTTCTAACAAAGGTAAAATAACCCCTCGAGCAGCACCGCCCGCACCTATGATTAAAATGCGTTTATTAGTTATGGCTACTTCATTAGCGAGTAAATCATTTACAAAGCCCACACCATCGGTGTTATCACCGAGTAATGAGCCATCATCTCGTTTTTTTAATGTATTAACAGCCCCTACTATTTTGGCTAATGGCGTAAGCTCATCAGCCATTGCATAAGCTTGCTCTTTAAATGGCATTGTAACGTTAGCACCCACACCGCCTTGCTCAAAAAAAGACAATACTGTTTTTTCAAAGTTATCGATAGGTGCTAATATTGCGCGATAGTCGATTTGCTCACCCAGTGATACAGCAAATTGTTTATGTATCGCGGGGGATTTTGAATGTTTAATTGGATTTCCAAAAACCGCATATTTGTCCATTTTAAAGCAACCTCTTTGCAGCTATAAACTGCCTATTAACGATGATAAGTAATATGATTAAACGACTTTTTTCTAAATCTAAGCCGGCTCCCGAGCAACAGGCTCCTACTCCTGAAAAAACACCGTATGAAATAATAGGTGGAGAGAAAGGGGCGCGAGCTATCTCCAATCGATTCTACGACATAATGGAGTCAGATGAATACGCTAAACCGTTATATGATATGCATCCTCTGCCATTAGATCGAATTCGCCAAGTATTTTTTGAATTTTTATCTGGTTGGTTAGGCGGGCCAAACCTATTTACTGAAAAACATGGCCAGCCAATGCTACGTAAAAGACATATGCCTTTTACTGTAGATAAAGCATTGCGCGATCAATGGATGTATTGCATGAATAAGACGCTGGATATAGAGATAGACAACCCGTTGTTACGTGAAGGCTTAAAGCAATCATTCTCTCAACTAGCAACGCACATGATCAATCAGCATTAAATTTATATTTAGCCATAATGCAAAAAGGCGCTAATTAGCGCCTTTTTGATTATTGTTTAATTTTATAATTGCCACTCTCTGGCTATCAGCTCACTTGGTTGACTCGTTAACCACTCTTGCGGGCGTAAGTAATACTGATATAGGTTAGCTTCTGGGCTACTTGGCTCTGGTTTATAGTTATATTCCCAGCGTGCAAGTGGTGGCATAGACATCAATATAGACTCAGTGCGCCCGCCACTTTGTAATCCAAATAAAGTGCCCCTATCCCATACTAAATTAAACTCAACGTAGCGCCCGCGACGATAAAGCTGAAAATCACGTTGTTGCTCTGTGTATTCGTCATTTTTGCGACGTTCAATAATAGGTAAATAGGCATCTAAAAAGCCATTACCCACCGATTGCATAAACGCAAAGCTCTTTTCAAAGCCAAGTTCGTTTAAGTCGTCAAAAAATAAACCGCCTACTCCGCGCGTCTCGTCTCTGTGCTTTAAATAAAAATACTCGTCGCACCATGTTTTATATTTTGGATAAACTTCACTACCAAATGGCGCACAAATGTCGTGAGCAACTTGATGCCAATGCTGTACGTCTTCTAATACTGGGTAAAAAGGAGTGAGATCAAACCCGCCACCAAACCACCAGATTGGCTCTTCGCCTTCTTTTTCGGCTATAAAAAAGCGCACATTGGCATGACTTGTTGGTACATGAGGGTTTTTAGGGTGAATAACTAACGACACACCACACGCATGAAAGCTACGTCCTGCAAGCTCTGGTCTGTGTGCTGTTGCTGAACCAGGCATTGAGGCGCCAAATACATGAGAGTAATTAACTCCACCTTGCTCTATTACAGTGCCATTTGTGGTTACACGTGTACGACCACCACCGCCTTCTGCTCGCTGCCAGTTATCTTCTATAAATTTAGCACTTCCATCTGCAGCCTCCAAACCTTTGCAAATAGTGTCTTGCAAAGCCATAAAGTATGCTTTTACTTGATCTAATAATTCGCTTTGCATATTAACCTCTAAATATTTTGCCCGTCATGGCGTCTTTTATTGTGCTTGGTTGAGTATTGCCACCTAACGCCTCGTCAACGTAAAAGCCAACTTGTTCTGTAAATTGCGCTTTGGCTTGATCAATACTAATTACCGTTTCTTGACCGGTTAAGTTTGCACTGGTTGATACTAGTGGCTTACCAAACTCTTGGCACAAGCGTTTTACTGTTGGATGGTTTGTTACTCTTACTGCAATGGTATCAAACTGCCCTGTGAGCCATTTAGGCGTATTTTTAGATGCAGGCATCACCCATGTAATTGCAGCAGGCCAACTCGAAAAAATATCAGCGCGTTTATCCATTGGTATTTTTGCATCATCTACGTATTTTAATAATTGTCCGTAGTTATCAGCGATTAAAATAAGCCCTTTTTCAACCGGGCGCTGCTTAATAGCTAATAGTGCCTCAACGGCTTGTTGATTATCTGGATCACAACCTAAACCATATACAGCTTCTGTTGGGTATAAAATAACTTCGCCTTGCGTTAAGCATGTTATTGCAGTGGGCGTATTTGAAAGGTCTGACAAAGTAGTCTCCAGATATAATTAAACGTTATTCAGTTGAGGTGAGCTTATGCATGCAGCTTTTTTGTGGGCATTGCAATAATATGCCGTTTGCCATATTTCTTTCTATGACGATAGGCCAGTCACATTCAGGACACGGATGTTCAACCGGTTTATTATTAAGCGTGTATTTACAACTTGGGTAGCAATCACAAGAATAAAATACTTTACCAGACTTATTACTGCGCGCGACTAAATGACCTTTTTTGCATTTAGGGCAACTAGGCAAAGTGTCTTCGCTTTGCTTTTCTTCATTTTCGTTAGCAATATAATGACACTCTGGATAACCCGTACACCCAATAAACATACCATAGCGGCCATTTTTAACCACCAGCGGTTTGCTACACTCAGGACATGCTGAATCTTCTAATATTTTGATTTCGTTACTGTCGTGATGTGCCAGCGGCCTAATAAAGTCGCATTTGGGATAACTTGCGCATCCTAAAAAAGGACCTGATTTACTATTGCGGATCACTAACTCTGAACCACACTGTGGGCATATCTCGTATTCTTTTTCGAGGGCGTGCTTGTTCGCCGAGAAAAGCGAATGGTCGATTTTACTCATGGTGATCCTAATAGGTTGGTGAATTTTCGCCTAATATACCCAAACCACTTAAAGATACAAGCAATGCTGTGCTTATCCGTTTAAGTAATTTGAGTACAATTAAGATAATTATCTCTAATGAAGAAGTTCGCTGGGTTCATCAAAAATCAAATCTTCCATCTGCTCATATGCCTCTTCAGAGCCAGGAACGTTAAACAAGATCATAAGTACAATCCACTTTAAGTCTTCTAGGCTTATAGTTGGTTTATCGAGAGAGGCTAAACAGTCCATTACCATTTCACGAGTTACATTATTGATTACGCCTATTTGCTCAATAAACATTAAAAAGCCACGGCATTCAGCACTGAGCCTTTGGCATTCACTATCGGTAAATATACGCACAGCATCTTTAGGGTTAGTAATAAGATAAGGAGACTCGTCGCTGTGTTGTAAATCAGCTAATTGCTCTAACCAATCGAGTGCTTTAAATATCTCGGGCTTATGAAAGCCCGCACGCAGTAGCTCATCGGTTAACTCATTTTGCTCTGCAAATATATCCGCTTCGCTATGAATGTAATTTTCAAAAAGATACAAAAGAATATCAAACATATTACCTTCCTGCGCTTAACTTGATGTAACCATCTAACACTCGCTCAATCTGATCGTCTAATTCTAAATCGAGCAACCTACTGAGTACTTTATCTATTGGCCACTGCGCACGACGCACAATGTCATCTACACTGGTTACTTCAAAGCCAATACTATTTAAAACCTCACATTGAGAATTGGCTTGAATCGGCTGCTCTTTACTACATACATTATTGTCGTAAGTGAAACTCACCTCATCAAGAATGTCAGCCACGTTTTCTACCAGCTTAGCACCTTGCTTTATTAAAAAGTGACTTGCCTGCGCTAACGGGTTTTTAATAGAACCCGGTACTGCAAATACCTCTTTATTTTGTTCAAGCGCATAGCGTACTGTAATTAACGAACCACTTTTAATTTCAGCCTCAACAATAAGCACTCCTAACGATAACCCAGAAATAATACGATTACGACGCGGAAAGTTATGCGCATGAGCAGCTGTGCCTGGTAAAAACTCACTCACCAGCAAACCGCTTTCTAAAACTTGGACTGTTAATAGTTTATGGCGTTTGGGGTAGTAAATATCAACCCCAGTACCAAGCACCGCTATGGTTTTACCTGTACCAGCAAGAGAGCCTTTATGTGCTGCACCATCTATTCCCCGCGCCATACCTGAAGTAACCGTAATACCCGCCAAAGTTAACTCGTATGCAAATTCTGAGGCTATTTCAAGCCCAGTAGGGGTAGCATTACGACTGCCAACAATTGCAATTTGTGGCGTTGATAATAACGAGACATCTCCCCTGCAAAAGAGTAATAAAGGCGCACTGGCAATCTGCCGGAGATCTTCTGGGTAAAGCGCATCAAAAATACAGACAACAGTAATGTTGTTCAGCGCTATTAATTGCTCATAATGACTGACTTGTTGCCAATTGGTGTTGAGTAAATTACTCGCTTGATTAGCGCTTAGCCCAAGCTGTACAAGCTTGTCATGAGATAAGTCGAATAACGACCCAAGGGAATAGTTTGTAGATAGTGCTAAAAGGGTTTTTATACCCAACCCTTTACACATATAAAAGGCAAGCCAGTGGGCTAGCTTGCCAGATGACTGATCCATGCTCTCTCCTAGAGCACCGACTCGCTACTTCTTAATGAATAACTGCAATATCTCCAATGCGAATTGGGTGCTGGTTTTTAGTTATTAACGCATAACTTACTTTGTCATACACTTTAAAGACAATTAGCTCGCCAACTTTTTCTTTAGGCATAGTCCAAACGGTACTGTTTTCGTCTGCTTCTAAGCCTAAAAACTCACTGGTGTCTGATACCAGTTTTTCAAAGCTACTGGAGTCTTCAGGATAACGAGGCCCTCGCCGTCCATCAATTACACCTGGTGATTGACGTTCAATATCTAATATGTGACCTGGTTCTACTTGTTGTTCTGAACCTAAGTTTAGCACCACAATGTCCATCGTGCTGAATTCCCTACTGTGATTAGCAGAAGCAATGACCGCACCTTCAACAGGCTGTTTAGGTCGGTGCATATTAAAGTATGCTGGCAACATTTGTCCCTGCATTAGCGGTAATAAAAAATCGCCTTGTTTAATTTCACGCTTAACCGACTCAACCCTTACTGAAGCTGGCACACCGTTGGTGATATCCCCTCGCCTAAATACACGTACCACCCCAACAAAGCTTGCTTTATTAGCTAGTGCAGTATTTGTTTTAGGAGCAACATAAGGTTCGCCTTTATGGTAAATAGCGTAAGCCTGATTTAATTTTAAATCGCCATTTATATATAAAATATGGCCCAGTGTCTGTGTTTTAGTATTTTGATTTGCGCCCAAAACATATGGCTTATTATCTATCTCGTCGCTATTAATTGCTTGCTCATACGTCAAGTAAGGTTTAATTAGTTCAAGTGGCAATGTTGTAACTGCATTTTTACCTTTAGGGGTAATACGCCCCTGCGGAGAAAGCTTTCTGTATGCTTTATTTATCACTAAACGAGGTTTTCCGTCTGCATCGTAAACTAATGTTAGCGCATCCCCTGGGTAAATAAGATTTGGGTTGTTTATTTGAGGATTCATTTGCCATAATTCTGGCCATAGCCAAGGTTTATTTAAATAAATACCAGAGATATCCCAGAGCGTGTCTCCTTTTTTTACAACATACTGTTTTGGCGCGTCTTTTTTTATTTCCAACACATCTGCAACTGCCGGAAAAGCAGCACTTAATGCAAGCATGATTGCAACTAACGGGGATCTCATTGAGCTTCCTTGTATTGTTTTTTCATTATTATTGCCCAAAACCTGTTAAAGGTGAACGTGAATGGCTAAAATAAGAGCATACAATACCCTAAATTAAGCACAAGTGAAAAAGGTAACTATGGCTAGGTTAGAAGTTTTAAGATTTCCAGATGAACGTTTACGTACAATAGCAAAAGAAGTTGCTCAAGTTGACGATACAGTACGCCAAATTGTTAAAGATATGCTGGAAACTATGTATGATGAAAATGGTATAGGGCTTGCTGCTACACAAGTAGATATTCATCAACGAATTGTTGTTATTGACGTATCAGAAGAGCGTGATGAGCCACTGGTATTAATTAATCCACAAATCATCAAAAAAGATGGCTCAACTATTAGCGAAGAAGGCTGTTTATCAGTACCTAACTCGTATGCAAAAGTTGACCGCGCAGAAACAGTAACAGTCTCTGCACTTAACGAAAACGGTGAAGAGTTTGTGCTAGATGCAGACGAACTACTGGCCATTTGTATTCAACATGAACTAGATCACCTTCAAGGTAAGCTATTCATTGATTACTTATCTCCATTAAAGCGCCAACGTATTCGTAAAAAGCTTGAAAAAGAAGCCAAGTTTGCAGAACAGTAATAAGCACCTTAGGAAAACTCAGTGACTCAACCATTACGCATTATATTTGCCGGTACGCCGGATTTTGCCGCACGTCATTTACAAGCGCTAATACAAAGCGAACATCAAATAGTGGGTGTATATAGCCAGCCAGACCGCCCTGCCGGTCGTGGTAAAAAATTAAAAGCCAGTGAAGTAAAAGCGCTAGCGCTTGAGCACAACTTACCGGTTTTTCAGCCACAATCATTAAAAAATGATGAAGCACTAGCAGAGCTAACAAGCTTAAATGCCGACATTATGATTGTTGTAGCGTATGGCTTAATTTTACCTAAAGCTATTTTAGAAGCTCCACGTTTAGGTTGTTTAAATGTGCATGGTTCTATATTACCGCGCTGGCGCGGTGCTGCACCTATTCAACGCGCAATTTGGGCAGGTGATGAACAAACCGGCGTAACAATAATGCAAATGGATGAAGGGCTAGATACCGGCGATATGCTACATATAAGCCGCTGCCCTATTAGCACGACAGAAACTAGCGCTAGTTTATATACCAAGCTTGCTGAGCTAGGTCCAGATGCGTTAATTGAAACCATTAATAAATTAGCTAATGGTGAGATCACGCCTGAACCTCAAAACGATGAACTTGCTAACTACGCTAAAAAGCTTTCTAAAGAGGAAGCTAATATAGACTGGTCCATGAGTGCGCTGCAAATTGAGCGAAACATTCGCTCTTTTAACCCATGGCCTGTGTGCTTTACTCAAATGAGTGGGCAAACAGTAAAGATTTATCAAGCGCAGGTTACCTCGCAATCAGGTAATCCTGGGCAAATTTTATCAAGCGACAAAAATGGCGTAATAGTGGCGTGTGGTGAACATGCTTTATGTATTACGCAATTACAACCGCAAGGTAAAAAACCAATGGCAATTAACGACTTTTTAAATGGTCGTAGTGACTGGGTTACCCCTGGCACAGTATTAGGCGAAAACAATGAGTAATGTTCAAAACGTACGAGCGCTTGCCGCTGAAACTTTATATAACGTAGTTGATAAAGGCGCTTCGCTTAATCAAGAACTGCCATTTGCTAGCCAAGGCTTACCACCAAAAGACAAAGCGCTACTACAACAAATTTGTTATGGCGTTTTACGCTACTTACCTAGCCTTGAAAACTACTGCCAACATTTAGTGGAAGATCCACTAAAAGGTAAACGCAGAATATTTCAATTTTTATTATATGTAGGTATTTATCAACTACAACACATGCGTGTACCGCCGCACGCAGCAATATCTGAAACTGTAAATGCACTTGCTCAATTACGTGCTTTAGGTTTAAAAGGGCTTATTAACGCTATATTACGTAGTTTTCAACGCCAGCAAGTTGAGCTTGAAGAAAAAGCGAAGCTTATCCCTGTGTGTTTATACAACCACCCTAATTGGTTTATCAAACAAGTAAAAGAGGCCTACCCAGATAGCTGGGAAGACATACTTGCAGAAAACCAACAACAAGCACCTATGTGGTTACGTGTGAATCAAGCACAATATAGCACGCAAGAATACAGCGATATGCTAACGGCGAACGATATTGAACATACCTTAAATCCTGACTTTATAGACGGAATTAAGCTCGCTAAACCACGCGATGTATTTTCCTTACCAGAGTTTGATACAGGTGCATGTTCAGTACAAGATGCCGCAGCACAACTTGCAGCACGCTTTTTAGAGCCTAAAGCAGATGACACTATTTTAGATGCCTGTGCAGCACCTGGCGGAAAAACCTGTCACATATTAGAACTTGCTGACGCAGACGTACTTGCACTCGATAGCGACTCAACTCGACTTGAACGTGTTAAGCAAAACCTTACCCGTATTGGCTTAGGTGCAGACTTGCAATGTGGTGATGCCTCGCAACCACATACTTGGTGGGACGAAAAATTATTTGATCGTATTTTGCTTGATGTGCCTTGTTCGGCCACTGGTGTAATTCGCCGCCACCCTGACATAAAATGGTTACGTCGCGCATCAGACATCGAAGATTTAGCTAAGTTACAAGGTGATATACTCAATAGTATTTGGCCACTTTTAAAACCAGGTGGTACATTGGTATACGCTACATGTTCGGTTCTTCCACAAGAAAATCAGCAACAAGTAGCTAAGTTTTTAGCTAATAATGACGATGCAGAGCACATTCCTCTGCATGACAAAGACACCGTTACAATGCCAGGGTTACAGCTACTACCAGGCGAAAGCGATGGATTTTATTACGCTAAGCTAGTTAAAAAAATCTAAAATTAATGAACTGTAAATTAGCCATTCTTATAATTTAAAAATGGCTCTTAATTGCTACTTATAACACGGGTAAATAATGAAAATAATCATACTCGGTGCTGGCCAAGTAGGCGCAACACTCGCTGAGAATTTAGTAGGCGAACAGAATGAAATTACAGTCGTTGATATAGATGGTAACCGATTACGTGAACTTCAAGATAAGTACGACTTACAAGGTGTAGTAGGACACAGTGCGCATCCTGATGTATTACGTCAAGCTGGAGCTGAAGACGCCGATATGGTTATTGCAGTAACCAGTTCAGATGAAGTAAACATGGTTGCATGCCAAGTGGCGTACAGTATTTTTAAAACGCCCACTAAAATTGCCCGTATTCGCTCAGAGCAATATTTAAAATACCGCGAGAAACTTTTTCAGAACGACGACTTGCCAATCGATCATTACATTGCCCCAGAAGCACTCGTGACCAAGTACATTCGTCGCTTAATCGACTACCCTGGCGCATTACAGGTATTGCAGTTTGCCGATGGCATGCTCTCGTTAGTTGCAGTGAAAGCCTATTATGGCGGTTTACTCGTCGGTTATGCATTGTCTGCACTTAAAGAACACATCCCTAATGTAGAAACCCGTGTTGCCGCTATTTACCGCCAAGGTAAAGCAATCAAACCACTAGGTACAACGGTCATTGAAGCCGATGACGAAGTATTTTTTATTGCCGCTACAAAACATATACGCGCAGTAATGAACGAACTACAAAAACTTGAACGTTCTTACAAAAAAATTATGATTGCGGGTGGCGGTAATATTGGCGCGGGCCTTGCCCGCTCACTTGAAAAAAACCACACAGTTAAATTAATTGAGCGTAGCAAAGAGCGTGCTGAGCAACTCTCAGAAATGCTAGATAACACAGTTGTATTTTGTGGTGACGCATCAGATCAAGAATTACTCTCAGAAGAGCATATTGATCAAGTTGATGTATTTATTGCCGTAACCAATGACGATGAAGCAAATATTATGTCAGCCATGCTTGCAAAACGTATGGGCGCACAAAAAACAATGGTACTTATTCAGCGTGGTGCTTACGTTGATTTAGTACAAGGGGGAGAAATAGACATTGCCATATCTCCTCAACAAGCCACCATTTCGGCATTACTAACACATGTACGTCGTGGCGACATTGTTAACGTCTACTCATTACGCAAAGGTGCAGCAGAGGCGATTGAAGCGGTAGCCCATGGTGATGAGAATACATCAAAGGTGGTTGGCCGTGCTATTGCAGATATAAAACTTCCTGCAGGTACAACGATTGGGGCAATTGTACGAAATGACGACGTACTCATTGCTCATGACGACACCATTATTATGTCAGGCGATCACGTTATTATGTTTTTAATCGATAAAAAACACATTAATGTGGTAGAAAAACTATTTCAGGTAAGTGCTATATTTTTGTAGTCTTATGACGTATAAAAAGCCGCTGGCGAAGGCGGCTTTAATCGTTGATAATCGCGTGTTAATTATCATTTTAGAGTTACTGTACTTTTGCAAACTCTTCTTTAGAAAGCTCACCATTCCCGTCAGTGTCTAAGTCATCAAATAATTTCACTAACTGCGCGTTAACTTGCGCTTCTTGCTTGGTGATAACCCCGTCACTATCGATATCAAAAGAGGCAAAATCAACGGCGGCATACGCAGCTGACGACGATGCTAAAATGATGACGGCCAGTGTTGTGTTTAATGTTTTCATAATAATTTCCTAAATAATAAAGAGGAAGTCCTTTTCAAAGATCCCTGACTGTGAAAAATGTTTAATCTGAAAAAAGATTAATTAACCTGAACTCTGGTTAACTAGTAATTAGCGAACTCTTCTTTAGAAAGCTCACCGCTACCGTCGGTATCTAGCTCGATAAATTCAGCCATTAAATCGGTGTCGACTGCCGCTTCACTTGGGCTAATTGTGCCGCTACCATCTATATCAAGGCTATTAAAGTCTGATGCTGCAAATACAACTGAAGAAGACGCTATAGCTATAAGTGCCAGTGCTTTATTTAAATGTTTCATAGTTTAATCCTTCAATGTTCTATCAAAAAAATTGCTTCGTTTAGCTTAAACGTAATTTTTCACTTCCTTGTTACCCTCTTTCGTAAGCTCCTTGCCTACTTAGGTTGTCTTTGGCAACTCAGGATAAATACTTGTTAATTAAGCTTCTGAAAATTCTTCTTTTGATAACTCACCATTTTGGTCAGTATCAAGTTCTGAGAACATGCTCATTAACTTTGCATCTACTGATGCTTCTGCTTGGCTAATTGTGCCACTGCCGTCTACATCAAGTGTATCAAAGTCTGTTGCAGCAAAAGCGGCTGAAGAAGATGCTAATGCAATAAGTGCTAGTGCTTTATTAATGCGTTTCATAATATGTATCCTTCAAATTTATGTGTGTGCGATTAAGGTGTCTTACTTTAAATCACGCTTAAGTTCAGTACACCATGACTATTACAACTTAGGTGCCAACTTTTAAAAGTTATTATTTTTCATGTGGTTAACAATAAAAAATCGTAATATGGATAAATTTCAAGTGCTTTCCTGTTGCTTTTTAGCAACACAGCGATATGGAAAAAACAAAATAGACAATAAAAACAAGAGGTTAATTTAGATTAAAAAACCACAAATTATGAATTTAGATATTTTAAATGAGGTTTAAAGCAAAAATTCAGCTTTATTTTGGTTGGGTTTATTACATGAAATTAGATTATGGTAATCTTTTATTATTTTAAGCTACTGTTTTATATTATTTATTTAATTATTAAAAATAATAACCAAATAATTTTCATCTATAAAGCAGGCAATCGCTATTTTGTTGCAAAATAGCGAAATCTCTTTTAACCGACTTCGAATTCGAGCATGGAGGGATCAATAAAGTGCTCTTTCATAAAGGTATTCATTTCATCTTCACTGGCTAATAGTTTAATACCACATCTGATCCCCGCATCATGCTCTTTAACGCTACACACTTCGCCTTCAAAATTTTGCGCACTGCTATCTAGCATAATAGTACATTGCATATCTTTTATACTTTCAAGCTCTTTATTACTTCTAACATCAAACATAACTCCCGTTAATGAGATATCTTTAATAACACCTTCGAGTACTCTGTCGTCACTTAGTTTTAGCTTTGCAGGTAATAAAGTAGGGATACGCGTTTGCGAACGCAAACTAAATAACTGAACCTGTTCAGGAAAGTTTATAAAAATAAGCCGAGCCGGATGAGAAGAAATAGACATAATTTTCTGACGAAACGCAATTACTTTCCCACCGCTGCCTTCTATTAAAGCCCTCACGACAACGGTTATACCGTCACGTAAATAATCACTTGCCGCAGGTAAGCGTTTTGAGCTTGGATAATTTAAAATGATAAATTTATCATCAAGTAATCCCACCATCTCAGTCTTAATGCGTTTACTACTGGTAGGCGTTAAAATTTCTAGGTCGACCAAGCTGCCAATAATTATATTATTAAGATTGCTTATTGGCATATTCTCTCCCTTGTAATGTATTTTTTAAATAAAACAGTTAGCTTTATCCACGCCAAAACGTTGGCGTAAATAACACAAGTAAAGTAAATATTTCTAACCGGCCAAACACCATCGCAATAGTAAGCAACCATTTAGCGCCATCAGTTATCGCGCCATAATGCGATGCTACATCACCCAAACCTGGACCTAAATTATTTAAACAAGCAGCAGTGGCAGAGAACGCCGTTATGTTATCCATACCCGTGCCCATAAGCGCTAGCATAATAATAATAAACACCAGCGCATAAGCAGAGAAAAAACCCCACACAGCTTCTACCACTTTATCTGGCAACGCCTTTCGACCCAACTTAATTGAATATATAGCACGAGGATGCACCAAACGATTAAGCTCACGCACGCCCTGCAAATAAAGTAAAAATACGCGAACGACCTTCATACCACCACCGGTAGAGCCTGCACAGCCACCAATAAAGCTCGAAAATATAAGTAAAATAGGTAAAAACAAAGGCCATGTTGAAAAGTTATCAGTAGCAAAACCTGCCGTTGTACTCATTGATACTGCTTGGAATAAAGCCTGATCGAGGGTTTCGTCGCCATTAGCATATATTTCATTTGACGAAAGCACCGTAAAACAAATAACTACAAGTGCAAGCTGAATGCATAGGAAAACTTTAAATTCAGGGTCACGTAAATAAACTCTTACGTTTCGGCTCGATACAGCGGCATAATGTAGCGAAAAATTAATTGCAGCAATAATTAAAAAGAATACACAAATAAAGTTAATGACAGGGCTATCAAAGTGACCTATCGATGCGTCATAAGTAGAAAAGCCGCCTATCGCCACTGTAGAAAATGCATGGCAGATAGCATCAAACCAGCTCATTCCTGCCGCCCAATAAGCGAGCATACATGTCAACGTAAGCGACACATAAATGTACCAAAGATGCTTAGCTGTATCAGCAATCCGTGGAGTCATTTTTGAATCTTTTACCGGGCCTGGAATTTCAGCGCGGTACAACTGCATACCACCCACGCCTAACATAGGCAGTATAGCGACGGCGAGTACGATTATACCCATACCGCCAAACCACTGGAGTTGCTGGCGATAAAACAACACCGATTTGGGTAAATACTCAATACCGGTAAGCACTGTAGCGCCTGTGGTTGTTAAGCCAGAAAATGCTTCAAATACCGCATCAGCGAGCGATAAATTCGGTTCTTGTAAAAATATAAGCGGTAACGATGCAAATGCCCCAAGTACCAACCAAAACAAAACAACAATTAAAAAGCCTTCACGTGCTTTTAAGTCACCATTTTCATGACGGTTTGGGTAATAAGCCATCATGCCAATAACAACACTAAAGATAAATGCTAAAACAAAAGGAACACCACCACCGTCTTTATATATTAAAGACACCAGTGCTGGGGGCACCATGGTAATACTAAACAGCGCAACGAGTTGGCCAAGAATTTTTATGATGGTACGAAATTGCATTTAGCTTATCGCTTTTATTATTAGTAAATTCAGGTTGAGTAGTATCAACCAAATTAAATAGAGTGAATATGCATTACATGCAATTTGTGTAGGTTATTACTCTTTAATCGTTAACTCAACTGCGCCGTGACTTAAATCAAAAATATCTTTGATTGCTTGCTGCGCTTCGCGGCTATCTATTGTAATCACCCATTCAATATTAGCAGTAAATTGCTTATCAATATTAAGCACTTGATACTTTGTTTTTAATAACTGCTCAATCGCGCCTTGCATGCTGTACTCGCTACTCCCTGTAATTTCAACACTGGGAACTTTAAGCACTGTTTGCAACTTCACTAACGCATTGTTTAGTGAGCCACCATAAGCACGTACTAGTCCGCCAGTGCCTAATTTTATGCCGCCAAAGTAACGTGTGACGACAGCTGTGATTTCGCCAAGGCCTGAACCCACCAGCACATTTAACATAGGCTTTCCTGCAGTGCCATTTGGTTCACCATCGTCCGAAAAACCATAAACATGGCTGCCACCGGGGTTGCCTGCCACATGTGCCCAACAGTTATGACGCGCATCGCTATACTTTTCTTCAATGCTTTTAATAAATGCTTTAGCTGAATTTAAATCGGGGGTGTGTGCAATGTGAACTATAAACGTACTTTTTTTAATTTCTTCTTGATGAAAAACGTCAGCAGCAGGGTATTTATATTCAGACATATTTTAAACTTGTAAAAAGGGGGCCAAAAGGCCCCTTTAAATAATGTACGTATTTTAACGTGTATAAACTAATTGGTGTTAACTAGAATTAATCGAGCACTAAATCTCGTGTCATATTTTCTAGGCTATCTTCGTGAACAATAATGTTATCTTCAATACGAATGCCGCCAAATGGTTTAAATGACTCTACCTTTTCCCAGTTAATAAACTGCTTATTATCGGTTTGTGCTAAATCACCAAGCAGTGAATCAATAAAGTATAAACCAGGCTCAATAGTAAACACTTGGTTTTTTTCGATCAGGCGAGTACAACGCAAGAACGGATGCCCTTCAGGCGATGGTTGATGTGTGCCCTTTTCGTCACTCATAAAACCGCCCATATCATGCACTTGTAAACCAAGGTGATGCCCTAGTCCATGCGGGAAGAAAGTAGAGGTAATTTTACGCTCAACAATTTCTGTCGCGGGTAGGTTAACAATTTTAAAGTCACTGAGTATTTGTGCGATACGGTTATGGCATTCAACGTGTAAATCACCATAAAGCATACCCGGCTTTAAACCTTTACCTAACTCGATTTGTTGAACTGTCATCGCTTGTACAAGCTCAGCAAACTCACCTTGCTTTTTGAAATCATACGTACGAGTAATATCAGCGGCATAACCATTAAAGTTTGCACCGGCATCAATTAAAAATGAGTTATGAGTGTGTGGCGCTTTTGGATCAAAGTGCGTGTAATGCAAAATAGCGCAGTTTTCGTTAAGCGCAACAATGTTGCCGTACGGCATTTCATTTTCGCTTTGACGTGTCGCCATTAAATACGCTTGCTGAATATCGAACTCGCTACCACCATTAAAGAATGTATCGCGTGCAGCTTTATGCCCATCTACTGCAATGCGGTTAGCGTTGCGTAAACATTCAAGTTCGTACTGCGTTTTATAAGCGCGGTGGTAATGAAAATAGTTAAGTACAGGCTCAGGGTTCATAATACTAAAACCAAGTGCTTGCGCTACTTCAATGTATTCACCCATGTAAGCATATTTAGCTTTATCGTATGGTAATAACTTTTCAACTTGGTCAGGCTGAAGTAGTAGCTCTATATCAAAGTACTCGGCCCAAAAGTCGCGAGGCTCGTCTGGCACTTTATGCCAAAAATCTACTGGACGATAAAATATGAGTTTTGGCTTGTCGCTGCCATTTACCACAATCCAGCAATGAGGATTATCAATAACCGGTAACCATGCTTTAAACTGTGGATTAACTTTAAATGGATAATACATATCATCTAAAAACTGACGCTTAGCTTGGCCTGAATGAATTACTAATCCTTCTAACCCTTCGCTATTACAAATTGTACGAGTACGCTGTTGCAGTGTTGCAATATGTTCGGCGTATAAAACGGCTAATTTATCCATTGTTAATCCATCTGTTAAATTTAACTTGCTCTGAGTCTACCACTTATCCCCTCAGCGCTCAAAAAAGGGGGTGTCTAAACGCATTAGATATCCCCCTACTTTAAACTGATATTTACTAACCGCCCATTTTCATTTCGAGTAGCGGCGCTAATACATTACCTTCTCGGCCCATTCTTGTATGGTAAACCTGTCTGTACGCAAATACATTTTTTACGTAATCACGGGTTTCGCGATACGGAATAAGCTCTACCCATAACTCAGCCGGAATAGCGTCATCAGGTAACCAACGCTTTATACGGTGATAACCCGCATTATAAGAAGCTGTTGCCAGCACTTCATTGCCATGGTTTTTCTTTTTTAAGTATTGTAAGTAACTCGTACCCAACCTAATATTTGTTTTAGGTTGATATAAACGACTACTTGTCACACTGCCTTTATTTACATACTCAGCAGTACTAGGTAATAACTGCATTAAACCACGTGCATTAGCATGCGAGCGTGCATCTGGCGCAAAAGAGCTTTCGCGCCTTGCAATAGCAATACTCCACGCCACATCTATTTTGCTGCGTTTACTGTAGCGTTCAAATACATCTTGAAACGCAAACGGAAAACGTTGCTCTACGTTATCCCACGCTTTAATTTTTGCTAAAGTAAAAATGGTACTGTCGTGCCAGCCTAAATCTGTAGATAGTTGTGATGCAGCTAGCTTTTCTTCATCACTAGAGGTATCAGTTAAGTGATTCCACTCACGGCGAGCCGACGTGAAGCGCTCAAGATCATAAAGCGCTTTTGCTCGTTTAAAGCCTGGTGCATTACTAACGTTATCTACCAGTACCTTATCAACTATTAAAGGCTCATTATTTAAATCAACTGGCAACCCTAAGCGTGCGGCAGCTAAAAAGCCATAATAATCACGATTAGTCGCTACTTTTTTCCAAATATCGTCTGCTTTTTGCTGCTCGCCACGTTGTGCATAGCTATAAGCTAACCAATATTGCTGGCCGAGGCTTAAATTTTCTTTCCCTGTAAAAAATGCAGCAATCCCCTCCCAATCTTGGGTTTTGAGCATATTGCCCAATTGCCATTGAATAAGCTTGCTGTCTAGTCGCTCTTTTGGCACTTTATTTAGCCAAAAACTCGCTTGCTTATGCCCACTTGAAGCAAGTGACAACGCAAAGGTGTAATACACATCCGCTTTTTCTTCGTCGCTGTACTTAAATATTTTTTCTATCTTTTCCCATGCTTTTAAAGCGAGTGTTTTATCGCGCCAAACCAAACGCTTAACACCATAAATTGCTATTTGCCCTTCTTTAGCTGACTTTTTTTTGTATCGATATAAACCAGCAGAAGCACTAGGGTCTCGACGCACCTTTAGATATAAATCAGCCAAGTAGCGCTCATTTTTAGGTAATAACGTTTTTAAGTAAGGTAATAAACTTTGCTTTCCACCTTCGGCTGCAAGCGTAATTCGCTGCCAAACAGTTTCTTTATCCATGTAACCTTTTTTACGCCACACTGAAAAAAGCTCGTCGCACTCTTGCGGTTGCGACTTTCCGACAGTCCATAGATCGGTTACTTGATTTAGTATTGCTTTTTCAGGTGCACCTAAATCAAGCTGAAAATCCAAATAAGTGCACGTAAGCTCTGTATTTGATGTTTCACGGTAATTATTAATATATGCCGCTTTTTTATTTTTCTTTTTTAAATACGCTAACCATGCTTTACGCACCGGCCATTCAAGGGGCGTATGCTGATAAATAGTTAAATAGTTTTCTATTTCTGACTGGTATTTAATATTAGGATGTCGTTGCCAATACGTTTTTTCAACATACGGCTTTAACGGATGGTTAAGGTTACTAACCGCTTGTTTAAAATCTTGATAACTTCCATGACGGACTTTTTTTTCAGCATCTAAAAATGCATCGTTATCAATACTTGCCTCGGCAGAATGAAGAGGGAAAATGAATGCAGCTGCCGCAATGCTTAATAAATATTTTTTCATAATGTCCTTTAATAAAAAATTAAAGTAGTGAATAAAAACTTTTCAACCACCTTAGCACCAAACCAGCTATATTTTAACCAGTCGATTGTAACCGAGTTAAATTTTTCGTTGCATTTTTAATTTAAAGCAAGCACACTGATTGAAATGCAAACTCATCGTACCAGTCTTAGTTCGTCAACTAGGGAGAATAATAATGTTATATAAAAGCGATTCCTTTGAAGTTAGCTTCCTAAAGGAAAACATCGCCGAGTTTAAGTTTTGTGTTGCAGGTTCTGTAAACACATTATCTCAAAAAACTCTTTCAGATTGCGCAGCAGCATTAAAAGAATTAGCCGCCAATACTGATATCAAAGGCATGATTTTTACCAGTGATAAAGAGCACTTTATTATTGGTGCCGATATCTTCGAATTTTTACCTACATTTACTAAACCTGAAGAAGAATTAGTAGTGTGGATCAAAAACGCAACCGACGTTTTTGATGCAATTGAAGATTTACCATTCCCAACTCTAAGCGCTATAAACGGTATGGCACTTGGCGGTGGTTGTGAGTGGGCACTTGCTACCGATTATCGTGTAGCAAGCGAAACAGCTAAAATGGGCCTACCAGAAGTTAAACTTGGCATAATGCCAGGGTTTGGTGGCACAGTGCGCTTACCACGCATCATTGGCGCCGATAACGCGATGATGTGGATTACCTCAGGCGCAGAAAACCGCGCAGCAGATGCCCTTAATGTAGGTGCGTTTGACGCGGTAGTTAGTGCTGACAAACTTCTAGAGTCAAGTGTATCAACACTTGAACTAGCGATTGCTGGCAAGCTAGATTGGCAAGCAAAACGCAACGTAAAACTACAGCCACTTAAATTAAACCGTGTTGAGCAAGGCATGAGCTTCGCTATGGCAGAAGGTATGGTAATGGGTAAAACCAAAGGCCACTATCCTGCACCGGTTATGGCTGTACGTACTATTAAAGCAGCGGCAAACTGTACTCGCGATGAAGCAATGGCAATCGAAAATGCCAACTTTGCTAAATTAGCACGTACACCAGAAGCAGCTGCACAAACAGGTATATTCCTAGCTGACCAATACATTAAAGGCAAAGCACGTAAATTTGCTAAGCACAGCGATGTAGAAATTAAGCAAGCCGCTGTATTAGGTGCTGGTATTATGGGTGGCGGTATTGCATACCAGTCTGCTTATAAAGGTACACCTATTATAATGAAAGACATCCAACAAGATGCGCTTGATTTAGGTATGGGTGAAGCGTCTAAGTTATTAGGTGCAAAAGTTAAGCGTGGCCACATGCCAATGGAAAAAATGTTGGCAACACTTAGCAAAATTAAGCCAACACTTAACGCGTCAGACCTACAAAGTGCCAACATTATTGTTGAAGCCGTTGTAGAAAACCCTAAAGTTAAGCAAGCAGTACTCGCTGATCTTGAAAAGACCATGCCAGAAGGCACTGTACTTACTTCAAACACATCAACTATTTGTATTGATTTACTAGCACAAGCGCTAGATAAGCCAGAAAATTTCTGTGGTATGCACTTTTTCAATCCAGTGCCAAAAATGCCATTAGTAGAAATTATCCGTGGTGCAAAAACCTCAGATAAAACAATCAATGCAGTAGTTGATTACGCGCTTAAATTAGGTAAATCACCAATTGTTGTTAACGATTGCCCAGGCTTTTTTGTAAACCGTGTTTTATTCCCTTACTTTGCAGGTTTTAGCAAATTAGTGGTTGAAGGCGCTAACTTTGCAAAAGTAGATAAAGTAATGGAAAACGTATTTGGCTGGCCTATGGGTCCGGCTTACCTACTTGATGTTGTAGGTATTGATACAGCGTTCCATTGTACTGGCGTAATGGCTGACGGTTTCCCTGAGCGTATGGCGCGTGCTGATAAAGACCCTGTGACTATTTTTGCCAACGAAAAACGTTTTGGTCAAAAGAACAAAGCCGGTTTTTACAAATACGAAACAGATCGTCGCGGTCGTCTTAAAAAGTCTCATGACGAGACAGCAATTGAGCTATTAAGCCCAATTACAGACGCACCAAAAGAATTTGATAAACAAGAAATCATCGACCGTTGTATGATTCCAATGATCAACGAAGTGCTACTGTGCTTGCAAGAAGGCATTGTTGCCTCGCCGCAAGAAGCAGATATGGCATTAGTTTACGGTGTTGGTTTCCCTCCATTTAGAGGCGGCGCGTTCCGTTACTTAGATCAAACTGGTTTAGCTAACTTTGTTGCAGCAGCAGACAAGTACGCTCACCTAGGTGCGATTTACCAAGTATCTGAGCAAACTCGCAAGTGGGCCGAAGAAGGTCGTGTTTTCTATAAGGTGGAAGGTTAATATCATGAATAATCCAGTAATTGTAGATTGTATCCGCACACCAATGGGTCGCTCTAAAAGTGGTGTATTCAAACATAAACGTGCAGAAGACTTAAGCGCACATTTAATGAAAGGCTTACTAGATCGCAACCCAGCAGTTGATCCAGCATCAATTGACGATATTTATTGGGGTTGTGTACAGCAAACATTAGAGCAAGGCTTTAACGTAGCACGTAACGCATCATTGCTTGCCGGTATTCCGCACAGCGTTCCTGCTGTTACGGTTAACCGTTTATGTGGCTCTTCTATGCAAGCATTGCATGACGCAGCACGCGCAATAATGACAGGCGCTGGCGACACTTACCTAATTGGTGGTGTTGAGCACATGGGTCACGTACCTATGACTCACGGCAACGACTTTCACCCAGGCTTAGCAACATCAATTGCACAAGCGTCTGGCTCTATGGGCTTAACAGCAGAATACCTTGCTACGCTTCATGGCATTAGCCGTGAGCAACAAGATGAATTTGCTTACCGTTCACATCAACGTGCACAAGCTGCAACTGTTGAAGGCCGTTTCCGTCGCGAAATTTTAGCAATGGAAGGTCACGCAGCAGATGGTTCGCTTATCTTAGTTGAAGACGACGAAGTAATTCGCCCAGAAACAACGGTAGAAGGCCTATCAAAGCTTCGCCCTGTATTTAATCCTGCATCGGGTACGGTAACAGCCGGTACGTCTTCTGCTCTTTCTGACGGCGCATCTGCAATGTTAGTAATGAGCGAAGAAAAAGCAAAAGAACTTGGTTTACCAATTCGAGCGCGCATTAAAGCAATGGCAGTCGCTGGTTGCGATCCATCAATTATGGGTTACGGCCCAGTACCAGCAAGTAAAAAAGCACTTGCACAAGCCGGTATTACAATTGATGACTTAGGCGTAGTAGAACTTAACGAAGCCTTTGCAGCACAATCATTACCTGTAATGAAAGATTTAGGGTTAATGGATGTTGTTGACGAAAAAGTGAATTTAAATGGCGGCGCAATCGCACTTGGTCACCCACTGGGTTGTTCGGGTTCGCGTATTAGCACATCGCTTATTCACTTAATGGAAGACAAAAATGTACGATACGGTTTAGCAACTATGTGTATTGGTTTAGGCCAAGGCATTGCAACTGTATTTGAACGTGTTCAAGACTAATTAGTTTAAACATGTAAAACCATCTTGGTGATTAAAAAGGCGAACTGATTTTATTCAGTTCGCCTTTTTTATTAGCTTCAATTTATGAAAACGACCCTTTATCAAGCAAGCATGTAACAGCGTAATCATGTGATCGGGCGTATTATTAAATAACGTGTTTTGCAGCAATAATGTTTCAAATGAAATGGGCATATTAAGATAAGTAAAGTAGTTAAATTACACTTAAAATTGCGTTAAACTGCCAAACTTATTAATTGCTATACCTAAGCACTCGCGTACACCGCAATCACTTTAATTCAACAGGCGAATTTATTATGAGCTTTGATAATCCCGATCACCAATTAGATGCCATAGGCCTTCGCTGCCCAGAGCCAGTAATGATGGTACGTGCTGCTATTCGTAAAATGAGTGATGGTGAAACGTTATTAATAACTGCTGATGACCCATCAACCACTCGCGACATTCCGAGCTTTTGTACGTTTATGGATCACACGCTGGTGGCTAAAGATGCAGAAGAAGCACCGTATAGATATGTGGTGAAGAAAGGGTTGTAGCTAAATCTTACCGCCTGACTCTAAATTATCATCATTTGGATGTTGTGAATTACTCGCTCCAAATTCATCAAAACATCCACTATTTTTAGTTCCTCTTACTGATTCTATAAATAGTTTTTTAATATTTATTTCTTGCTCAAAAACTTTCATCCAAATACTGAAAAAACCATTCGATAGCATTTCTCGAACAATAGTTCTTTGTAGAGCTTCTTTATCGACACAGTTCCGAAAGTCTTCATATGCATTAAGCGCTATCATCCATACATTTAGCCTTTGAACCCTACGATCTTTAGCAACTCCACTCAAATCAGAGTTAATACTATTATTTAGCCCTAATAAGTTAATTGTATTTATTGCCATTTGCTTATCATGTTCGTTTAATCCATCTTTTGGTTCGATAGTTCCATCTTGCTTATATTGAATAGCTCTAAAGGTATTATCTCTGTCAGGGAGAAAAATAGATTTTAAATCAACCTCTTTAGATCCCTTGGTAGAGTTACAGTTCACACAGGCTAGTAGGAAATTACTCCACTCTTTTTGTAGTTCGGGTTTTCCAAAATCACCATTTTTAGGTTCAATATGCTCTACAGCTAGATTAGTCTGGATACATCTTTCACAATAGCTGCAGTACTGACCAATTTTAATGCCATTCCACTCGCCGATACCCACTCGCTCTAAAAGGTAATCAAAGGCATCTTCATACCTATTAAATGCTGCAACAGGCGTAGCCCCTTTTTTTACTGGTCTCATAACTCAAAACCAGTTCTAGCTGTATATTTACGTTCTAGAAAGGCTTGATAAGCTGGATTATCGGAATAAGGCTTAATTAACTCAGCTAATTGAGTTTGATATTTTTGATGAAACTCTGATGGTGAAAGCCGATCATTGTCTAATGTTTCTAAAAAACTATGCGCTACCTCTTTTAATAGCTCGTACTGAACTGACACATCAGGCCGATTTACTCCCATATTTTTTGCAATTTCTTCAATGCCTTTATTGGAATACTCAGTCAAAGGCTCACCATCTAACATGATCAGTTCATCACTTGATCTGAGAGATTGAATTAGAAATGGAGAATGTGTTGTACAAATAAATTGAATTTTAGGAAACACATTTCTTAAATCTTCAATTACACGTCTTTGCCATTTAGGGTGGAGATGTAAATCAAGCTCATCAATTAGGACAACTCCTTGTGTTTTTTCGCAGACGCTTTCTTGCAAATGAGGGTTCAATATTGCCGCCCTTCTAGCTATGTCGCAAAAAAGCCCTAGTATAGTCCTCTGTCCGTCACTTAAGTGCTCAAATGGTGTTGAGCTTCCATCTTCAAACCTGACCATCACCCTTGATTCATCAAAATCAAAACCAAATCCTACACAACTTTCTAAAGCTTTTTTTGCAGCATACTCGATTGCCATTTTCATTGGTGACTTTATTTTCTTTTGTAACTCGGCTAACTCAAGCTTCAGTAACCAAACTGCAATAGCTTTATCATCAGCTCCAGTATGAAAACAATCTAAATATGGTTCAAATCTTGAGTATTGTTTTTTAGCGGAATCTTCAATATCAATTTTATCTTTAGATATCCATAAACGGTCACACTCATAAAAAGCAATTAAAGGTAAATCAAAGTTGGTTCCCTTCTCAATGTAATTAAGGACATCACTTCCAAGTGTTGAAAAGTTTAACGAATACTCTTTCCCATTATAGGTCTTCGTACCACTATTCTGGTACTGAATAGTTCCGCTTATATATGTCTCATTATTTCCCTCAAAACGAGTTCTTGCCCATTTTACTTTTCCATAAGTAAAAGTATTGAATCTATTAATAATAGGAAATTCACCTAATGCTTCAATCCTTGTCGTCTGTGCTTTATCAAAACGTCCGTTACTTTCAATCTCTCTAATTTCATCAAATTCAATTGGTCTTAAGTTATTGTTACTCTTGATATAAGCATTAGCCCAACCAGCAAGAGAAATTGCCACACTTTTAAGCAGAGAGCTTTTACCACAACCATTCACACCAACAATCAAGTTAAACTCTGAATTTAATGTAAATTTTGAGTCGGTAAACAGTTTAAAATTTTGAATGAAAATGCTGCTTAACATGATGTTCGCTCGATACTAAATACAACAGAAATATTAAAGGACTATAGCATAAGAATATATAAACTCAGTAATTTAGGAGTAGATTAAGCCTAGGATAAATCCAAATAAAAATTTATTTTAGGCTTAATAATCTTCTAAGAAATCACTTCTTGGTTATCGTTACTTGTGGCTTGTCGTAGTCACTGTAATCAATACTTACTATGTACGTGCCTTTTATTGCTGGTGTGAAACTAAAGTAGTTATAAATAGTATTACAGTCTGCGATAGCTGGCTGGCCGAGTGTTAGGCTTTGCCCTGCTGGTTGTGAGTCGCTGTAACCACAGTTGTAGCCTTCACTAAAGTCGGCATCGGCTATTTTAAATTCGTACACTTTACCAGGCGTCGAAAATTTCACTTCTGCTTGATAAAGCGCAGGACCTACTGACATAAATTGATACTGGGGTTCTGCATCCCACAGTGTAAAGTCGCCACGTAAGTAAATTGTGCGGTCAAGCTCTTGCTGTGGTAATACATCGTTAATCGAAATTTGGCTTGTACAGGCAGTAAGTAAACCAGCAATTGCTAAGGTTAAAATTCGTTTCATAGAAATCATCAATGGGGTTTCCTTTGCATACAGTGAAAACTAAAAAGCCAGCAAAACGCTGGCTTTTAAAATTGCTAATCGGTGTTATTTTTGTAAAACAGAAATATCTGCAATACCTAAAAACAATCCGCTTAACTGGCTTAGCAGCGCAAGACGATTTTGCTTAACAGCTTCATCGTCGGCCATAACCATTACGTTGTCAAAAAAGTTATCAACACTTTCGCGAATACCTGCCAATTGGCTTAATGCTTCTTGGTAGTTTCCATCTGCGTAAAGTGGTGCAAGGTCAGTGGCAAATTTTGCTACTTGTGATGCCAATACTTTTTCAGCGTCGTCGTTTAATAAGCTCTCATCAACACTACCTTGGCTAGTAATGTCGTTTTTAGCCAGAATATTACCTACACGCTTATTAGCTGCTGCAAGCGCTTCTGCTGCTTCTAATGTACGGAAGTGGCTTACGGCTTTAACACGGCGATCAAAATCAACAGGTTTAGTCGGACGACGTGCAAGCACTGCTTGAATTACGTCTACTTCAATACCTTCGTCTTGATACCAAGCACGAAAGCGCCCTAGCATAAATTCAAATACGTCAGTTGATACATTTAAGTTAGTTAACTTGTCGCCAAACAATGTTTGCGATTTAGCTACTAGGTCTAAAATATCAAGTGGTAGTTCTTTTTCTACCATAATGCGAAGTGCACCAATAGCAGCACGACGAAGAGCAAATGGGTCTTTGTCACCTTTAGGTGCCTGGCCTATACCAAAAATACCCACCAGCGTATCAAACTTATCAGCAATCGCTACTGCACAGCTAATTAAGTTTGTAGGTAAGTTATCCCCTGCAAAGCGTGGCATGTACTGCTCGTTTTGCGCTACGGCTACATCTTCGGCTTCACCATCGTGGCGAGCGTAATGCATTCCCATTACACCTTGTACGTCGGTAAATTCCATTACCATTTCAGTCATTAGGTCAGTTTTACTTAATAAGCCTGCACGCTGCGCTAGGTCTTTATCAGCACCTAATTGCTCAGCAATGTAACCCGCAAGTTCACTAATACGCTGAGACTTATCTTTAAGCGTACCAAGTTGCTTTTGGAACAATACGCTATCAAGCGACTCTAATCGGCTTTCTAGGGTTTTCTTTTTATCTGTTTCAAAGAAGAACTGTGCATCGGCTAAACGCGGGCGCACTACTTTTTCGTTACCAGAAATAACCACACTTGGATCTTTACTTTCGATGTTAGATACAAACAAAAACTTATTTAAAAGTTTGCCGTTTTGATCTAATAACGGGAAGTATTTTTGATCGTCTTTCATGGTGTAAATTAACGCTTCGGCTGGTACATCTAAAAATGCTTCTTCAAATGTTGCCGTTAAAGTCACTGGCCACTCTACAAGTGATGTTACTTCTTCTAGTAAATCTTCATCCATTGCAACAACAGCGTTAACTGCGCTTGCAGCCTCTTCTATTTGTGCACGAATTTGCGCTTTACGTTGTTCGTAATCAGCAATAACGTAAGCAGATTTAAGTACGTCAAAAACGTCGTCCGCATGGTTTATGCTAATTTTTTCTGGGTGGTGAAAGCGATGACCCTGAAGCTGGTTAGTTATTTTCTTACCAAGAATTTCGCCTTCAAGTAACTCATCACCAAACAAGATAGTTACTGTGTGCACTGGTCGAATAAATTGTGTTTTATTCGCGCCCCAACGCATTGGTTTAGGAATCGGTAGTTTAGCCAATGCTTTAGTAATTGCACCTGTCATTAGCGTTTTAGTTTCTTGCCCTGCTACTTTAGCAATGTGCAATAACCATGCTCCTTTGTCTGTTTCGAGTGTTTGTGCATCTTTTACTTCAATACCACAACCACGTGCCCAACCCATTGCTGCTTTTGTTGGGTTACCGTCACCGTCAAATGCGGCTTTAGTTGCTGGACCGCGTTTTTCAACTTCTTTGTCTTGTTGCTTAGCTTCAAGCACTTTTACTTGTAAACCTAAACGACGAGGCGATGCATACCAGCTTACGCCTTGATGTGCTAACTCTAGTGTTTCAAGCTCTGCAGTTAAGTTTGCAGCAAAGGCTTCTGCTAATTTACGCAGTGCTTTTGGTGGCAACTCTTCTGTGCCAATTTCTACTAATAAATTTTGTGCTGACATACTTACTTATCCTTACACAGCGGGAAACCAAGCGCTTCGCGTTTGTCATAGTAACTTTGTGCACACGCTTTTGATAACGCACGAACGCGTAAAATATAACGTTGACGTTCGGTTACCGAAATTGCGTGGCGTGCGTCTAGTAAGTTAAATGCATGCGATGCTTTCATTACTTGCTCGTAAGCAGGTAGTGGTAAGTTTGCTTCAATTAACTTTTGGCTCTCTGCTTCACATTTATCAAACTGTGCAAATAAGTCTTCTACGTTTGCATGTTCAAAGTTGTAAGTAGACTGCTCTACTTCATTTTGATGGAACACGTCGCCGTAGGTTACGCGCCCTAGTGGACCGTCTGCCCATACTAAGTCGTAAATACTATCTACGCCTTGAATGTACATTGCCAAACGCTCTAGGCCGTAAGTGATCTCACCCGTTACAGGTGAACACTCAATACCGCCAACTTGTTGAAAGTAGGTAAACTGCGTTACTTCCATGCCGTTTAACCAAATTTCCCAACCTAGGCCCCACGCACCTAACGTAGGTGATTCCCAGTTATCTTCTACAAAGCGAACTTCGTGAGTTAGCGTATCGATACCCATAGCCGCTAACGAGCCTAAGTAAAGCTCTTGGATGTTATCTGGTGATGGCTTTAAAACCACCTGAAATTGGTAATAGTGTTGCAAGCGATTTGGGTTTTCACCGTAGCGACCATCTGTAGGACGACGACACGGTTGAACGTAAGCACTCGACATTGGTTCTGGACCAATAGACTTTAAAAATGTTTGCGGGTGAAATGTCCCGGCGCCCACTTCCATATCAAGTGGTTGAATAATGACACAGCCTTGCTGCGCCCAATAATCCTGTAAAGCCAGGATCAAACCTTGAAAGGTTTTTACGTCATATTTTTGCATATTTGGCTTTTTACTATCTAAGAAGTAGCGTGAAAATTACCTTTAGTATACCGTGTGTACACTCAGGTTTTAAGCAGTTTGTGTAATTGAAGAAAATAAAAAAGGAGCCATCAGGCTCCTTTTTTAGTGTAAATATTCTTTTTATACGTCTAAGTTAACTACGCGCAGTGCGTTAGTTTCAATAAACTCACGACGAGGCTCTACTTGGTCACCCATTAAGGTAGCAAATAATTGATCCGCGCCTACGGCATCTTCGATCGTCACTTGTAACATACGACGAGCACTAGGATCCATTGTGGTTTCCCAAAGCTGGCTTGGGTTCATTTCGCCCAATCCTTTATAACGCTGAATATATAGACCACGTTTAGATTCTGCGATCAACCATTCTAAAGCATCCACAAAGTTATCAACAGGAAGTGTTTTCTCTCCACGTTGAATATAAGCGCCTTCTGTAATGATATTTGCGATGTTAACACCAGTCACAGCAATACGTTGGTAATCGCGTGAGGTAATAAAGTCATAGCTCAACACATGCGATTTATCAACACCATGCTGACGAATATTCACAACCGGATAATATAAATTACGCTCTGTATCATGCTCTGTTGCAGCATTAAAAATAGTCGCATCTTCATCTCGTGCTATTAGGTCGTCTACTAGCTCTTTAGTCCACTCAATTACTTTAGCTTCATCTGAAAGGTCTTCTTTTTTCAGTTCGCTTTGATAAATTAAACGCTCCATTACCGTACTTGGGTATTTACGTTTTAAGCGTTCGATTACTTTAACTGTGTTTTGGTAATCATGAACTATTGTCTCTAGTGCTTCACCTTCAAGCGCCGACGCATCTGCACTTGTATATAAAGCCGCATTATTAAGCGCAAGCGATGTTAAGTATTCAACTAATGCTGGATCATCTTTAATATAACGCTCTTGCTTACCCTTTTTCACTTTGTAAAGTGGTGGCTGAGCAATATAAATATAGCCGCGTTCTACAATTTCAGGCATTTGACGATAGAAGAATGTTAGTAGTAACGTACGAATGTGAGAACCATCCACGTCCGCATCGGTCATGATAATGATACGATGGTAACGTAATTTTTCAGGGTTATATTCGTCACGTCCAATACCACAACCTAATGCAGTAATTAGCGTTGCCACTTCTTGCGAAGATAACATCTTGTCAAAACGTGCTTTTTCTACGTTTAAGATTTTACCCTTAAGCGGAAGAATAGCTTGGTTTTTACGGTTACGTCCCTGCTTGGCTGATCCGCCAGCAGAGTCCCCTTCCACTATATATAGTTCAGATTGGGCTGGGTCTTTTTCTTGGCAATCAGCTAGCTTACCCGGCAAGCCAGCTAAGTCCATTGCACCTTTACGTCGTGTCATTTCACGGGCTTTACGCGCCGCTTCACGTGCACGAGATGCATCAATGATTTTACCAACAACAATTTTGGCATCTACTGGGTTTTCTAATAAAAACTCAGTGAACTTTTCAGCCATTGCTTGCTCAACCGCAGATTTAACTTCGCTTGAAACGAGCTTATCTTTTGTTTGCGATGAGAACTTAGGATCAGGAACTTTAACACTAACAACAGCCGTTAAACCTTCGCGGGCATCATCACCGGTCGCATTACTGGTCGTTTTAGCTTTTTTGTTAAAGCCTTCTTTTTCCATGTAATTGTTAAGCGTACGTGTTAGCGCAGATCTAAAACCGGCTAAATGAGTACCACCATCACGTTGTGGAATATTATTTGTAAAACAGTAAATGTTTTCTTGGTATGCATCATTCCACTGCATTGATACTTCAACGCTAATACCATCTTCTTCACGTTCATGAGTAAAATGGAATACACCTTTATGTATAGGTGTTTTATTACGGTTTAAGTATTCTACGAAAGCCTGAATACCGCCTTCGTATTTAAAGTGGTCAGATTTATTTTCTTCACGTTCATCATTTAAAATGATGCTCACACCTGAATTTAGGAATGAAAGCTCACGTAAACGCTTAGCTAAAATTTCGTAATGAAAATCTAAATTTGTGAATGTTTCACCACTTGGCCAAAAACGCAGTTCTGTACCAGTCGTTTCTGAGTCACCAATAACAGCTAAAGGTGCATCGGGAACGCCCATAGTGTAAAACTGCTCGTGTAGTTTACCTTCACGGCGAACGGTAAGTTTTAGTTTTTCTGAAAGTGCATTTACAACAGAAACACCAACACCGTGTAAGCCACCCGATACTTTATAAGAGTTATCATCAAACTTACCACCAGCATGAAGTACCGTCATAATAACTTCGGCTGCTGATACGCCTTCTTCTTCATGGATAGAAGTTGGGATACCACGGCCGTTATCTCGTACTGAGACAGAACCGTCTAAGTGAATAGTTACATAAATATCATCACAATGACCTGCTAGGGCTTCATCGATAGAGTTATCAACGACCTCAAACACCATGTGGTGTAAGCCTGTGCCATCATCGGTGTCCCCAATATACATTCCAGGACGCTTTCTTACTGCGTCTAATCCTTTAAGTACTTTAATACTCGACGAGTCATAATTCTCAGACATGGTTAATCCCACTTATCTTGTTATTAGGTTGCCATGTTTCACGTGGAACATTTGTAGTTCTCGTTGCATGGGTTCCACCACAGCAGAAATACTTTCAGATAAAATTGAAGAGATAAAAATTTGAGAACTGCAGTGAGCAAGTAATTGTCCCACTTTCTCTTTTGTATCTTCGCCTAACTCTGAAGGTAGATCATCTATTAGCAATATAGATTGCTTATCTGTCTCTGACTCAATTAAGCTATTTTGCGTAACTTTTAACGCATATAGTAATAACTTCAATTGACCGCGTGAGAATGTATTCTCCACACTGTTGCCAGCGACACTAAAACTAAAGTCGGCCTTATGAGGCCCTTTACTTGTAAACCCTTGGCGAGCATCTCGCTCAAAGTTTTGCTCTAACGCATCTGCAAGAGATTCAGTCTCTTTCCAACCTGCATTAAAGGTCATTTCTAAATCGCGTACAAGCGTTAATTCTGCACACATTTTATCAAAAAACTGCTGCTTAAACCTACTTATATACGCCAATCTTAATTTATTTATTTCTTCAGCCAGTCTAACAAATTCTTTGTCCCAAAACTTAATTTGGTCAAAATAATTCTTTGGCTTAGTTTTTAACAATGCATTACGCTGTTTAAGTACTTTATTAAACGATTGCCACAAAAAAAAGAACTCATGTTCCACGTGGAACAAACCTAAATCTAAAAACTTTCTGCGCTCTTTTGGCCCGCCAAAAAATAAAGAATAACTCTCTGGTGTAATAATTTGTACCGGCATAAGTTGAGCAAGTTCTGATATTTTACGGCTCGCCTTACCTTGAATTTTTAAATTAGTTTCACCCGTTTGGGTTTTACTAATACCAATTGGAATAGATAAGTCGTGTATTGTTTTGCGCCCGTGAATTACAAACTGATCTTGCTGATGCGCGATAATACTTTTGTGTTTTGGAGTACGAAAAGATTTGCCGTGAGAAAGGTAATAAATAGCCTCTAAAAGGCTGGTTTTTCCGCTGCCATTTTCACCATATATTATATTAACGCCGTTAACTGGTTCTAGCGTCAGCGCCTCAATATTACGAAAATATTTGAGGCTCAAATGACTTAAGCTCATTGTGTATTTATAGTCTTATAAACGCATAGGCATAACAACGTACATTGCTTCTTCATCGCCTGCACCTTCAATTAATGCACTGCTGTTTGAGTCGGCTAATGTAAATAGTACGTCTTCTGTTTTTAATGTGTTTAGTACATCTAATACGTAAGACACGTTAAAGCCTATTTCTAGATCCGCGCCTTGGTAACTTACTTCAACAACCTCTTCCGCTTGTTCTTGCTCTGGATTATTAGCTGTAATTTTTAATAAACCGTTTGATAAGTTTAAGCGTACACCACGAAACTTTTCATTAGATAAAATAGACACACGTTGAAATGCACTACGTAACCATTCACGGTTAGCTGTAATAACTTTGTCACCACCACGCGGTAATACACGACGGTAATCTGGAAAACGTCCATCAACTAGCTTACTTGTAAATGTAAACTCTAAATCGATAATACGGATATGATTAGCGCCAAACTGAATTGTTACTAACTCGTCATCAGCGACCATAAGGCGCATTATTTCTTGCACACCTTTACGAGGTATTATTAATTGACGCTGAGTATTAAGCGATTGCGTTAGCTGTTTTTGCGCAATCGCTAAACGGTGGCCATCTGTTGCGACTGTTTTTATATCAGTATTATCTACTTCAAACGACATACCATTTAAATAATAACGTACGTCTTGATTCGCCATCGAGAAATGCGTGCTTTCGAGTAACTTACGAAGCTCTAAACGAGTTAGTTGAAATTCAACCTCTCCGTCCCACTCTTCTAGATTAGGAAAATCATCAGCAGATAATGTCGTTAATGAAAAACGGCTTTTACCACTGGTTAAAAGTAATTGATGCTCTTGCAAGCTTAAAGTAATGTCTGAACCGTCTGGTAGACTTTTACAAATATCGAGTAACTTTTTAGCGGGTAACGTTAGTTTTGTATCGGCAATATCGTCACCTACAAATACGCCAGAAACTAATTCAATTTCAAGGTCTGTACCTGTCATTGAAAGTTGTCCGTTTTCTACCACTAACAAAACGTTAGATAAAATTGGTAGTGTGTGTTTGCGCTCTATTGCACCTGACACTTGCACCAATGGCTTTAAAAATTGTTGTCTTGATATTGTTATTTGCATAATAAAGTCAGCCCTAAGATGACAATGTTCTTATTAAGTTTTGATAATCTTCTTTAATTTCGTGGCTTTCGTCACGTAGTGATTTTATCTTACGACATGCGTGCAATACGGTCGTATGATCGCGTCCACCAAATGCGTCACCAATCTCAGGTAAGCTGTGATTAGTTAATTCTTTAGATAATGCCATAGCAACTTGGCGAGGCCTTGCTATAGAGCGACTGCGGCGCTTAGACAACAGATCTGATACACGAATTCGATAGTACTCTGCTACGGTGCGCTGAATATTATCAATCGTAACCAGTTTGTCTTGCAAAGCAAGTAAATCGCGCAGTGCTTCTTTTACAAAATCGATCGAAATTGGACGACCGGTAAAGTTAGCATTGGCGATTACACGGTTAAGTGCACCTTCTAATTCACGCACATTTGAGCGTAACTTTTTAGCAATAAAAAAAGCAACTTCGTGTGGTAAATTAATTTTACTTTGCTGTGCTTTTTTCATCAAAATAGCAACGCGTGTTTCAAGCTCTGGTGGCTCAATCGCGATAGTTAAACCCCAACCAAAACGTGATTTAAGGCGGTCTTCAACGCCTTCAATCTCTTTAGGATAACGGTCAGAGGTTAAAATAATTTGTTGGTTACCTTCAAGCAATGCATTAAAGGTATGGAAGAACTCTTCTTGGGAGCGCTCTTTGTTAGCAAAAAATTGAATGTCATCAATCATTAATGCATCAACACTGCGATAATAACGTTTGAACTCTTCAATTGCGTTATTTTGTAGTGCTTTTACCATGTCTTGAACAAAGCGTTCTGAATGCATATAAACAATTTTAGCGTCTGGCTTATTTGCCATAATGCCATTGCCTACTGCATGTAATAAGTGAGTTTTACCTAAACCAGTACCACCGTATATAAATACAGGGTTAAAAGCAGAACCAGGATTGTCGGCAACCTGTGTGGCCGCAGCTTTTGCTAATTGGTTTGATTTACCTTCAACAAAGCTATCAAAGGTATAGTTCTCTTTAATATTAGATTTGTAACCTGACTTAGGTGCAGGCTCAACCACCGGCTTTTGCTCACGAGGTTGCTGTTTTGCTGAAGCGTGTGCGCTTGGCGCAGATTGTGTTTCTGCAACCGGTGCAGCTTGAGCGTTTAATAAAGGTTTACTTCCTACATCAAAACGCAGCTCTGGTGCTTCAACACCACAAATTTCTACTAATAGTTCGTTAATTCTATTGAGGTACTTTTCTCTCACCCAATCAAGCACAAAGCGATTAGGTGCATAAATCGTCAAGGTATCTTCGGTACTTTCTGCTTGAAGTGGTCTTACCCACATACTGAACTGCTGCGAAGGCAATTCATCTTGCAATACATATAAACAACTTTGCCAAACCGACAGATACACAGTTAAACTCCCAGAGATATAATTTTTATTCCCGCACATCATTAATGATTAAAAATCATGCATTTATTGCGTCAAAATAGCCAAATAAGTGGCCCAAGGCCGCGTATTATGAAGACACTTTATCCACAAGTAAAAGATTGATTTTTATAAAATTGTTGATATCGCTGTATAAAAACATTAACAGACTGATTTAAATAAGCTTTTATTTCAAAGCCTGATGACAGATCATAACAAAATAACACTAAGATCGCGAACCAATTTTACGATCCATTTTACTTTTCCCCTGCTTTTATTCACTTTTTATACAGGGGCTGTGGAAAACTTCTTATTTATGATGATCCTAGTGGATCATAATTCTCGATCACCATAAATAGAGTAACTAACACTTAGTATAGGCTGTAATTATGATTGACTTTGAGTCACTTCATCTATAATATCTCGCGCTCGCAATGGCACCTATGCCAGGATCGCGACCTGTATAGGATGTTTTAACTTTAACCGATCGGATGAGATTGTTATGAAAAGAACTTTTCAACCTAGCGTTTTAAAACGCAAACGTGCACACGGCTTCCGTGCTCGCATGGCAACTGTAAATGGCCGTAAAGTATTAGCACGTCGCCGCGCTAAAGGCCGCAAAGTTCTTTCTGCTTAATTTATAAGTGGAAGACTTTAGCTTTGGCAGGGAGTTACGTCTGTTAACTCCCTCGCATTACTCTCGCATATTTAATGAACCCGCTCGGGCTGCAACTCCTTTCTTTACTCTATTAGCTAAACCAAATAACCAAGATAAACCTAGGTTAGGACTTACTGTTGCTAAAAAACGTGTAAAAAAGGCATGCCAACGAAACCGTATTAAACGTCTCGCTCGCGAAAGTTTTCGTTTAAATCAACACAGCATCGATAATATTGATATTGTGCTTATGGTTAAAAATGGTATTGATGAGCAGTCTAATGAAGAAATAACCAAACAACTTACTAAGTTATGGCGAAAAATTAACGAACGCTGTAAACCAGGTGCACCTAAACCGCCACCTTTTAAGAAACGCCCAAACAAATCAGCTAAATCTAATAAACAAACCTAATTGCAATAGAATTGCAGGGTTAATTAATGTATCTTTAGCTCACCTTTTAATCATGCATTTAAAATTTCTAATTGAGTCTTTAAATACATGATATCTATCTCACTAAACTTAAGTAGGGGCATAAACATCATGAGGTTACTTAAACCACTTGTTGCTTTACCAACTTTTTGTTTAGTGTTATTTATCCGCGGTTATCAAAAGTGGATTAGCCCGCTGTTAGGTCCGCATTGTCGTTTTAATCCAACCTGTTCTAGTTATGCTATTCAAGCAATTAAATTGCATGGATCGGTAAAAGGTAGTTGGTTAGCTTTGAAACGCATATTAAAATGCCATCCTTTACATTCAGGTGGAGACGACCCCGTCCCTGAAAAATTAACCCATATTAACCACCAACACGAGAAATAAGAGCTGTTATGGAATCGCAACGCACGTTTTTATTAATTGGCCTAATGCTAGTGTCGTTTTTATTGTTCCAAGAATGGGACAATGATTACAACAAGCCTAAAGTCGATCCAAGTGCCACAACACAAACACTAAAAGCAAATTCACCAGAGTCGGATGATTATATTCCTTCATCGTCAGATTCAGAATTACCTACTTCAGCAACTTTAGCTAAACGTTCAGTTATTGAAATCACAACTGACGTTTTTAAAGTTAAAATTGACACCAAAGGCGGTGACATTGTTGAAACAGACCTTCTTCAATACGAAGACACCAAAGGAAGTAACACTCCTTTTATGTTGCTTGGTGAGTTTGATGGCAAACAATACTTTTCACAAAGTGGCTTAATTGGCTTAAATGGCCCTGACGCATCAGCTAACGGTCGCCCTACTTACAATACCGAACAAAAGTCATATACCTTAACGGGTGATGAGCTTCGCGTTCCACTTCAGTTTACAGATCGTAATGGTGTTAGTTTTACTAAAACGTATGTATTCAAAAAAGGTCAGTATGACGTAGGCTTAGAATACAAAATTAACAACACCACCAGCGCACCTCTTCAAGTACAGCTATACACGCAGATTAAGCGTACCGTACAAGAAAAAGGCAGCATGGTTGATCAAAACTATTTAGGTGCTGCATACGGTACTGACGAAGAACCATACGAAAAGTATAGTTTTTCAGATATGGCTGATAAAAACCTAAACAAAAACACCCAAGGTGGTTATGTTGCCTTTATTCAACATTACTTTGTAAGTGCTTGGGTTCCAATGCAGGATCAATCAAATACAATTTATAGCTTAATTACAAAAAGTAATGCCGCTATTATTGGTGCTAAAGATGAAGCTGTTAATATTCAAGCTGGTAGTGAGCAAACACTAACTGCTATTTATTACATGGGCCCGAAAGAATCGGATATTCTTGAAGCGATTCACCCAGACCTAGATTTAACTGTAGATTACGGTTGGTTATGGTTTATTTCGCAACCTTTATTTGTATTGCTAAAATGGCTACATAGCATTTTAGGTAACTGGGGTGTAGCAATTATTGCCATCACTATTATCGTTAAATCGTTAATGTACCCACTTACTAAAGCGCAATACACTTCAATGGCAAAAATGCGTGCCCTACAACCTAAAATGGCAGCCCTTAAAGAAAAGTTTGGTGATGACCGTCAAAAGTTCGGCCAAGCAACTATGGAAATGTACAAAAAAGAAAAAGTTAACCCTATGGGTGGCTGTTTCCCTATTTTGCTACAAATGCCAATTTTCTTAGCATTGTTCTACGTATTCTTAGAGTCAACTGAACTTCGCCACGCTGAATTCATTTTTTGGTTAACTGACCTTTCTGCGAAAGACCCATACTACGTATTACCAATATTATTTGGTGCGAGTATGTTTGTGACGCAAAAGCTACAACCTATGACGGTTACTGATCCAATGCAGCAAAAAATGATGACCTTTATGCCGGTTATCTTCTCTGTATTTTTCTTATGGTTCCCATCGGGTTTAGTTCTTTACTGGTTAGTGTCTAACCTTATTTCTATTGTCCAGATGTTAATCATCTACCGTGGCATGGAAAAGAAAGGAATTAAAGTAAGAGGCTAATTGCCTATACCCAAGCCACATCGAGATGCAAAATTCAGCGTTTCACAGGGGCTTAAGATCAAGGCGTTACTTTGCAAGAATGGCAGTCCCTTTTAAAAAGTAACAACGATGAAATTAAGTACCTGTGAAACGCCCAAAGGGTTGGTTTAAAAGCGATTTATACTGCGTTATTGATTTTAACAATAGAACCACTATTATTCTCAATCAATGCCTTGCCTAAATAGCTTTTAACTCCAACTGAAACTCGCATCTTGAGATGGCTTGGGTATATTACTTATATAAAGGCGACTTCGGTCGCCTTTTTTATTGCCTGTTTTTCACCAGAGTATTCGCGAGTGTTTATTTCATAGGTTACAATACCGCCATAAAGTTACTCATCGTTGGCAAATTAATAGCATGATCAATCAAGATACAATTGCAGCACAAGCAACCGCTCCCGGACGTGGTGGCGTTGGTATAATTCGCGTTTCAGGCAGCCTTGCTAAAAGCGTTGCCGAAAAAGTGGTAGGTAAAATTCCTAAAGTTCGCTACGCCGATTACGTGCCATTTAAAAGCCTAGCTGGCGAGCAACTTGATCAAGGTATTGCCATTTACTTTGCAGGTCCTAACTCATTTACAGGCGAAGATGTGCTTGAGCTACAAGGCCATGGTGGTCCTGTAGTACTTGATATGCTACTTAAAGAAATTAGTAAAATCGAGGGCGTTCGTTTAGCAAAGCCAGGTGAGTTTTCTGAGCGTGCATTTATGAACGACAAGCTTGATTTAACACAAGCAGAAGCCATCGCCGACTTAATTAATGCTACGAGCGAGCAAGCAGCTAAAAGCGCCTTACAGTCTCTCCAAGGTGAATTTTCTAAGCACATAGAAACACTCGTTGAAAAAGTAATTCACTTACGTATGTACGTAGAAGCGGCAATAGACTTTCCTGATGAAGAAATTGATTTTTTATCTGACGGTAAAGTGTCAGGCGACTTAGACGCCATTATTACCCAGCTTAATACCGTAACCAACCAAGCAAAACAAGGTAGCATCATGCGCGAAGGTATGCGTGTTGTTATTGCTGGTCGCCCAAATGCGGGTAAATCAAGCCTACTCAACGCTCTAGCTGGTCGTGAAGCCGCAATCGTAACAGAAATAGCCGGTACCACTCGCGACGTACTACGAGAGCATATACATATAGATGGTATGCCACTGCATATTATAGATACCGCAGGCCTGCGCGAAAGCCCAGACAGAGTAGAACAAATAGGCATTGAGCGTGCATGGGATGAAATAAACCAAGCCGATCGCGTTTTATTTATGCTTGATGGCACCGATACTACAGATACCGACCCACACAAAATTTGGCCTGAGTTTATGGCAAAATTACCAGAAGGTATGGGCGTGACAGTCATCAGAAACAAGGCCGATTTGTCGGGCGATATTGTCGGTATGGAGCAAGAGCAACAATACCCGGTCATCAGCTTAAGTGCCAAAAATGCTGACGGTATTGAACTTGTTCGCGAGCATTTAAAAGCCTGTATAGGTTTTCAGGGCGCAACTGAAGGCGGCTTTATGGCGCGCCGTCGTCATCTAGATGCACTGGAAAGTGCTGCTCATCATTTAGATACCGGTAAGACACAATTAGAAATGCACATTGCCGGTGAAATACTGGCTGAAGAACTGCGTTTAACACAGCAGTATTTGAATGAAATAACCGGTGAATTTACCTCTGACGATTTACTAGGAAAGATATTTAGCTCGTTTTGTATTGGTAAATAAACACCTTATTACAAGCATATTCTTATTATAAAGAGCACTCAGGTGCTCTTTTTCATATAAAAATTAGGCTTTAAAATATGCTATTTATACGTCTAATACCTGAGAGTTACAGTCGATAAATCATATTCAAAGCTACCTTAGTTACGTGCTAAGAGAGGTCTGATTACGTAGATTAAACAATGTGGAATATACTCTTTAGAGGCATTAATAGCGTAAATTACACCTATTATTAATACAAAACCGATACATTCTTCAAACAATAACACACTTTTAAAGCGTTATACTTCATACAAAAAGTAGTTATAAATGGCTTTCTAATACTTACTTTAGCCCACAAAAATGCACTAAAACACACCTCATACACGCAAAGAATGATGCTTTTTGCTCAATTAAAGAGCTAAAAAACACTGGTTAATGCTCTAAAAAGCTTACTTTTTAAATATATGATTTGATGATCACTGTGATTATTTAAATAAAAAGCTCAACAGTTAAGTATTAAAAAGTTTTGATCTGCTAACTCAACCAGCAAAATATATAAAAATAACGACTCTAAACCTACATTAAATTTAAAAAACCTCGATCACTTATCCACAATGCCAGCTTTTTTGATCAAACAAATACCAAAAACAGGTAAATAAGCTGAAAAAACCTCACTATTTATTAATATTTATCCGTTTATGAGCTTATTTTTAATTAATTTCATTAGATCTGCTTTATTAGATCATTTTAAAAATTTATTTTAGATCTAAATTTGAGGTTATCAACAGGCTTTATATCCACATTATGATCAACATCTACTTTTAATATATAAATTACTATTTCAACTTTTTACTGATTAGAAATATCAATAACTTAGCGGATATAAAACAACCTAATAAGCCTACTTAAGCAGAGCTTTCCCCACTGTTATCAACAACTTGATCAGAAGATTACATTTAAAGATAATTTGTTAAACCCTATATTATCAACAAGTTAAAGAAACACTTTTGAATGAGTGTAAAATTACTGCAAAAATAGTTATACAAAATGGCACTCTTAACTTTACTGTTACCCTCACTCAGTTATCATAGTCAGCAATTAAAACAAATGTGATCACTAATATTCATGAGTTCAGTAAATCTTATTGTTGGCAGCCAAATGGGATCAGCCGAGTATGTTGCAGAGCAACTAAGCGACGCGCTAAATAACCTTGGTATTACTACACAACTACATGATCAACCTGAATTTAGCGATATTGATCAGCAAAATACCATTTGGCTAATTTGCACATCTACTTATGGCGCAGGTGATTACCCTGAAAACTTTATTAGCTTTGTTGAAGATGTAACTCAAGCTAATGATTTATCTCAATTAAAATACTCAGTAATAGCTTTAGGTGATACCAGTTATGACACTTACAACCAGGCTGGACGTAATATAGATGCCTTATTAGCTCAAAAAGGCGCTATAAAAGTAGCAGAACGCTTAGAGCTTAATATTCTCGATGAAGCACTACCAGAGGACACCGCATTAGCATGGTTAGACTCTTGGATAACCAAAACAGGCTTAAAATAGAGAGATCAAGTAAAAAGTTATATATAAAGTTACCCACAATTTACTAATGATTTAATAGATTTTGTGGATAAAGATTGAATAAACTGCTTTTTAAAGCATGCTTATCCATGGGATAAGATCCAACTGATTCAGCCCTGTGCATAAGGTGCCTTTTTGATCAGAGCTTATTTGCTGGATGATCCGATCATATTAACACCTTTAGATCTGATCTAATTTCATGTTTTAAATGAAGATCTAAACCTTATCAACAGAAAAGTCGATCAGTAGTAGTAATAGTAATAAAAGATCTCTTTAAAAGATCCTTTATATTATTAGAGATCACATACTTAGATCTTGCCCTTTGTTTAATCATTTATCTTCTGCCAATTTCTAGGTAGAATACGCTCCCTTTTGAAGTTTACCGGTTTGATTTAAGTAGGATCCCATTAATGATTTTTCACGAAAATTTTGACGTTATCGTAGTAGGTGGTGGACATGCTGGCACTGAAGCCGCATTAGCAGCTGCCCGTATGGGGATGAATACCCTGCTACTGACTCACAATATGGATACCCTTGGTCAAATGTCTTGTAACCCAGCGATTGGTGGGATAGGCAAAGGTCATTTGGTAAAAGAAATTGACGCGCTTGGTGGTGCAATGGCACAGGCCATTGATAAAGGCGGGATCCAATTTCGTACACTAAATTCTTCAAAAGGACCTGCTGTTCGTGCAACTCGAGCACAAGCAGATCGCGCCTTGTACAAAGCGGCTATTCAAACAACATTGCAAAATCAAGATAATCTTAAAATTTTTCAACAATCGTGTGATGATCTTATTGTTGAAAACGATCGTGTTACTGGCGTAGTAACTCAAATGGGTTTGCGTTTTAGTGCACCAAGTGTTGTTTTAACCGTGGGTACTTTTTTAGGTGGCTTAATCCATATAGGGTTAGAAAATTACAAAGGCGGCCGTGCAGGCGATCCTCCTTCAATCGCTTTAGCTGATCGCTTACGTGAACATCCATTTAGAGTTGATCGTTTAAAAACAGGTACACCGCCACGTATTGATGCACGTACTGTTGATTTTACAAAAATGGAAGCACAGCCTGGTGATACACCAACACCTGTGTTTTCGTTTATGGGTAAACAATCAGATCACCCACAACAGATACCGTGTTACATCACTTACACAAACGAAAAAACACATGATGTTATTCGTAAAAACCTACATCGCTCACCTATGTACTCAGGTGTTATTGAAGGTATTGGTCCTCGCTACTGCCCTTCAATTGAAGATAAAATTGTTCGTTTTGCAGATAAAGATAAACATCAAATATTTGTTGAGCCTGAAGGTTTAACATCATACGAATTATATCCAAATGGTATTTCGACTAGTTTACCGTTTGATGTACAACTTGAGATTGTGCAATCTATTTCTGGTTTTGAAAATGCACATATTTGTCGACCAGGTTATGCAATAGAATATGACTACTTTGATCCACGTGATTTAAAACAGTCTTTAGAAACTAAATTTATTGAAGGCTTATTTTTCGCGGGTCAAATTAACGGTACTACCGGCTATGAAGAAGCAGGTGCACAAGGCTTAATTGCAGGTATGAATGCTGCGCTAAAAGTGCAAGGCAAAGATTCTTGGACACCACGTCGTGATGAAGCTTATGTTGGTGTATTAATCGACGACTTAGCAACACTGGGTACAAAAGAACCCTACCGTATGTTTACCAGCCGTGCTGAATATCGTTTATTACTTCGTGAAGATAATGCTGATATTCGTTTAACAGAAAAAGGCCGTGAGCTTGGTTTAGTTAATGACGAACGCTGGCAGGCATTTAACGAAAAAATGGAAGTAATCGAAAAAGAGAAACAACGCATTAAAGATACATGGATCCACAAAGATCATGCCGTTGTAGATCAAGTAAACGCATTACTTAAAACCCCGCTTACGCGTGAAGCAAGCTTGGAAGAATTACTTCGCCGTCCGGAGATTCGTTACAACGATCTGATGGCTATTGACGGATTGGGATCTGAATTCACAAATAAAGCAGCACTCGAGCAAGTTGAGATCCATACTAAGTACGCAGGTTATATTGCGCGCCAACAAGATGAAATCAATAAACAGCTTCGTCATGAGCAAACAATTTTACCAAAAGAGTTTGATTACAAAACCGTATCTGGTTTATCAAATGAGGTAGTTGCTAAGCTTATTGAGTCACGTCCTGACACGATTGGTCAAGCATCGCGTATTTCTGGTATCACCCCTGCGGCGATTTCGCTATTATTGGTGTATCTGAAGAAGCAAGGCTTATTACGCAAATCTGCGTAACGATAAGGGGACATAGTGTTACAGCAACAATTAACTACATTGTTAGCGCAAACTGATATTGCGCTAACAGAAAAACAACAGCAACAGCTAGTCCGTTACGTTGAGTTATTAAATAAGTGGAATAAAGCTTATAACTTAACTTCAGTACGTTTACCTGAAGAAATGATGATTAAGCATATTATGGACAGTTTAGTTGTTGCGCCTCATTTACCCGGACATCATTATATTGATGTAGGTACAGGCCCTGGCTTACCGGGTATCGTGTTGGCAATTGCATTACCAAATACACATTTTGTGCTATTAGATAGTTTAGGTAAACGTGTGCGATTTTTAATGCATGTTAAACATGAACTAGGTCTTGATAATGTAACCCCTGTGCAGTCTAGAGTTGAAGAATATCAACCAAGTGTTAAATTAGACGGCGTACTCAGTCGCGCATTTGCTTCATTACAAGATATGGTTGACTGGTGTTCGCACTTAATTGATCATTCGGGTAAATTTATAGCACTTAAAGGCGTGTTCCCTAGCGAAGAGCTAGAGTCATTACCTGCAGGCGTCAAGTTTGAGCAAAAAATTGCATTAGAAGTGCCTAAGTTAGATGCACAACGACATTTAATTATTCTTTCTAAAGACTAGGGATCAGAGACACTGTGGCAAAAGTCATCGCATTAGCAAATCAAAAAGGTGGAGTGGGTAAAACTACAACCGCTGTTAATCTCGCTGCGTCTATGGCTGCAACGAAACGTAAAGTGCTGTTAATTGATCTCGATCCGCAAGGTAATGCGACTATGGGGAGTGGCGTAGATAAGTACGGCGATGTGCCAACTATTTACGACTTACTTATTGAAGATAAACCAATAGAAGACGTTATCATCAAAGAAACGTCTGGCGAATACCATATGATTGCTGCAAACGGTGATGTAACCGCTGCAGAAGTTAAACTCATGGAATTATTTGCCCGTGAGGTGCGTTTACGTAACGCGCTTGAAAAAATTCAGGACCAGTACGAATTTATTTTTATAGACTGTCCGCCTTCTTTAAACATGTTAACTGTTAATGCTATGGCTGCGGCTGATTCTATTTTGGTACCAATGCAGTGTGAGTATTATGCACTTGAAGGGTTAACCGCATTAATGGATACGATTACGCAGCTTGCTAGATTAGTGAATCCGAGCTTACAAATTGAAGGCATACTTCGTACTATGTATGACCCGCGTAACCGTTTGGCAAATGATGTATCAGAACAATTAAAACAACATTTTGGCGATAAAGTATACCGTACGGTGATCCCACGTAATGTTCGCTTAGCCGAAGCACCTAGTTTTGGTGCTCCAGCTATGTATTATGACCGGGCATCAAGTGGCGCTAAAGCGTATTTAGCACTCGCTGGTGAAATGTTACGCAGAAAAGAAAAAACAGCGTCCGTTGTCGCCTAACTTTGAGGTAAAAAAATAACATGTCTGCTAAAAAACGAGGTTTAGGCCGAGGACTCGATGCACTTTTAAGTTCGTCAAAGCCTGCACCGAGCGCAAGCAAGGAACAAGACACATCAAACGTGACTGAAGCTGTAAAAAATGCAGCTGGGCCAAATAACAGTGAATTACAAAAACTTCCAATAGAGTTTTTACACTCTGGTAAATACCAACCTCGTAAAGACATGTCTGAAGAGGCGCTAGAAGAGCTTGCTAGTTCTATTCGCTCACAAGGTATTATTCAACCTATTGTTGTGCGCCCTATTGCACATAATAGCTTTGAAATTATAGCGGGTGAGCGTCGTTGGCGCGCAGCGCAAATAGCTAAGCTTGAAACAGTACCTTGTATTATTAAAGATGTACCCGATGAAGCTGCCGTTGCGATTGCGCTGATAGAAAATATTCAGCGTGAAGATTTAAATGCCATGGAAGAAGCGGTTGCACTTAATCGTTTACTAATAGAATTTGAATTAACGCATCAACAAGTAGCTGATGCGGTAGGTAAATCACGTACGACTGTAACTAATTTACTGCGTTTAAATAACTTAAATAACGATGTGAAGATTTTGTTAGAGCATGGCGATATTGAAATGGGCCATGCTCGTTGCCTGTTAGCCCTTGAAGGCGAAGCGCAGTCAGATGCTGCTCGTTTAGCTGTCGCTAAAGCACTAACAGTTCGAGAAACCGAAAAATTAGTTCGCTCAATTTTAGAACCAGTGCCAGCTAAAGAAATAACCGAAAAAGATCCAGATGTTAAGCAATTAGAACAACAACTTGCTGAAAACCTAGGTGCCAAAGTTGAAATAAATTACAATAAAAAAGGCAAAGGTAAGCTTGTTATTTCTTATACTAATTTGGATGAACTTGACGGCATTTTAAATCGCATTAATCAAGACAATACCCACCATTAGTTTTCTACATGTCTAAAAAGAGACATTTGTAGCTATTTCGTGTTACAAACCGTCTACTCAAGTTGCAAAACTGGCAGGATTAAGTATAATTTCGCCAGTTTTCACACCCTAACAATTAGAACGCAATAAAGGTTAACTAAACGTGACTGATAAGTTAGCGAGTCCATATAGACTTGCCGTATTAAAGTTAATTTGCCTTCAGGGTGTTGTAGCATTAGTTGCTGCTGTAATTATTTTTTTTAGTTCGGGAGCCAGTGCTTCGCTTTCATCACTCGCTGGTGGATTTGTCGCAGTACTTCCGCACTTTGTATTTGCACTTTATGCATTTAGGTATATGGGTGCAAGTCGAGCAAATCAAGCGTATGCCTCGTTGAAACGCGGCAACGGATTAAAATTTATGCTAACAATTGTATTGTTTGCGCTAGTACTGAAGCTTTTTCCGGTAATTTTATTACCCTTTTTTAGTACTTATATACTGGCACTCTTTACTGGATTGTTCGCACCCGTTTTTTTTAAACATTAACTTTTGGGATATAACATGGCAGCAGAAGAAGTTACTCTATCTGGCCATATCCAGCACCATTTGACCAATGCTAAGATGTGCTCGACCGATACAGGTCTCGCCTTCAATAAAGCATGTACGGACAGTGGATTCTGGACATGGCATATAGATACCCTCGCATGGTCTATCGGTTTAGGTCTTATATTTTTATGGATCTTTCGTAGTGCCGCTAAAAAATCAACACTAGGTGTACCTGGAAAATTTCAATGTTTCATTGAAATGGTAGTAGAGTTTGTTGGTGACAACGTACGTGATACTTTCCATGGTAAAAGCAAGCTTATTGCACCATTAGCATTAACAATATTCGTTTGGATATTTTTAATGAACTTAATGGATTTAATACCGGTTGACTTTTTACCTGCATTAGCTGGTTTTGTTGGTGAAACTGCGTTTGGTATGGATTCACACGATGTGTACATGAAAATTGTACCAACGACTGACATTAATATGACTGCGGCGCTAGCGCTTGGCGTATTTATTTTAATGATAGGCTACTCAATTAAAATAAAAGGCATCGGTGGTTTTATTAAAGAACTAACACTTCACCCGTTTAGTTCAAATAATACTGCACTACAAATCCTTTTAATCCCGTTTAACTTATTACTTGAACTGATTGCGCTGGTTTCTAAACCGTTTTCATTAGCGCTACGTTTGTTTGGTAACTTATATGCAGGTGAATTGATTTTCATCTTGATCGGCGCTATCGGATTTATGCAATTACCATTGCATTTTGTTTGGGCTGTATTCCACATCTTAGTAATTGTATTGCAAGCATTCGTATTTATGATGCTAACAATCGTATACCTAAGTATGGCAAGCTCAGATAATCACTAATTTTTATAACCTTTAATATTTAACTTTAATTTACAATTGAAACTTTGGAGAAAAAAATGGAACTAGTATTAGGTCTTAAGTATATCGCAGTAGCTTTACTAATCGGCTTTGGTGCAATCGGCACAGCAATCGGTTTTGGTAACATGGGCGGTAAATTCCTTGAAGCATGTGCGCGTCAACCTGAGCTTGCACCATCGCTACAAGTTAAGATGTTTATTCTTGCTGGTCTAATCGATGCTGTAGCAATGATTGGTGTTGGTATCGCTATGGTATTGTTGTTCGTACTTTAATTTTATTTTTTGAACAGCTTACTATTTAAGGAGGAGCGGTTGTGAATTTAAACGCCACTCTTATCGGTGAATTGATTGCGTTTACGGTGTTCGTATTATTTTGTATGAAATACGTATGGCCACCACTAAACGGTGCAATTGAAGCTCGCCAGAAAAAAATCGAAGATGGTTTAGCTGCCTCTGATAGAGCCGAAAAAGACTTAGAACTTGCGCAAAAGAAAGCTGCTGAACAGCTTAAAGATGCAAAAGCTCAAGCGGCTGATATCATTGATCAAGCTAAAAAGCGTGCAGTGCTAATTGTTGACGAAGAAACACTTCGTGGTCAGCAAGAGCGTGAAAGTATCATTGCTCAAGGGCACTCTGAAGTTGAGTCTGAACGTAATCGCATAACAGAAGAGCTACGTAAACAAGTAGCAACTCTGGCAGTGATTGGTGCAGAACGTATTTTAGAGCGTGAAATTAATCAAGCCGCACATAGTGACATCGTTGAAAAACTTGTCGCTGAGCTGTAATTAGGAGGGTATGAGCATGTCTAATTTGACTACTATCGCTCGCCCATACGCTAAAGCGGCTTTTGAACTTGCCGTTGAGAAAGGCACTCTAGAAAGCTGGAATGATATGTTGTTCTTTGCAGGCCACGTAGCCAGCAATGAACAAGCATCATCCGCTTTAGCAGGTATGCCTACAGCTACTGCACAAGCTGAATTATTTATTCAACTTTGTGCTGAGCAGCTCAACGAACAAGGTCAGAACCTAGTTAAGGTGATGGCTGAAAATGGACGTTTGACAGCTCTACCTGAAGTTGCACAGTTATTTGCTGAATTTAAAGCACAATACGATAAAGAAATCGAAGTAGATGTGATTTCTGCAACTCCTCTTGTTGCTGCGCAACAAGAGTCATTGGTAGCGGCACTTGAAAAACGTTTCGCACGCAAAGTTAAGCTGAATTGTAGTGAAGACGCGTCAGTGGTTGGTGGGCTTATTATTAGGTCTGGCGACACTGTAATCGACGGTACTATTCGCGGTAAATTAAGCCGCTTAGCTACAACACTACAATCGTAATTGGGAAAAAGAGCATGCAACTTAATTCCACTGAAATTTCAGATCTGATCAAACAACGTATTGAGAAGTTCGAAGTTGTAAGTGAAGCTCGTAACGAAGGTACTATTGTATCTGTTACTGACGGTATCATCCGCATCCACGGTCTTGCTGACTGTATGCAAGGTGAAATGATTGAGCTTCCTGGCAGCCGTTATGCTATCGCACTAAACCTTGAGCGCGACTCAATTGGTGCAGTAGTAATGGGTCCGTACGCTGACCTTACTGAAGGCGTAAAAGTATATACAACTGGTCGTATTTTAGAAGTTCCTGTTGGTCCTGGTCTACTTGGTCGTGTTGTAAACACACTAGGTGCTCCAATCGATGGTAAAGGCGCTTTAGATAACGACGGGTTTGAACCTGTAGAAAAAATTGCACCAGGTGTAATCGAGCGTAAATCAGTAGATGAGCCAGTTCAAACTGGTTATAAATCTATCGATGCGATGATTCCAGTTGGTCGTGGTCAACGTGAACTTATCATCGGTGACCGTCAAACAGGTAAAACTGCACTAGCAATCGATGCAATCATCAATCAAAAAGACACAGGCGTTAAGTGTGTGTACGTTGCGATTGGTCAAAAAGCATCTACTATTGCAAACGTAGTTCGTAAATTAGAAGAGCATGGTGCACTAGCAAATACTATCGTAGTTGTTGCATCTGCTTCTGAATCTGCGGCACTTCAGTACTTAGCTCCGTTTGCGGGCTGTACTATGGGTGAATACTTCCGTGACCGTGGTGAAAACGCATTAATCGTATATGATGATTTGTCTAAGCAAGCAGTTGCTTACCGTCAAATTTCATTACTACTTAAGCGTCCACCAGGCCGTGAAGCATACCCAGGTGACGTATTCTACCTTCACTCTCGTCTTTTAGAGCGTGCATCGCGTGTAAACGCAGATTACGTTGAAAAGTTCACTAATGGTGAAGTGAAAGGTAAAACTGGTTCATTGACGGCATTGCCAATCATTGAAACTCAAGGCGGCGACGTTTCTGCGTTCGTACCGACTAACGTTATCTCTATCACCGATGGTCAGATCTTCTTAGAAACTGACTTATTCAACTCAGGTATCCGTCCGGCAGTAAATGCTGGTATCTCGGTATCGCGTGTTGGTGGTGCTGCACAAACTAAAATCGTTAAGAAACTAGGTGGCGGTATTCGTCTAGCCCTAGCTCAGTACCGTGAATTAGCTGCGTTCTCGCAGTTCGCGTCTGACCTTGATGATGCTACTCGTGCTCAACTTGAGCATGGTGAGCGTGTAACAGAGCTAATGAAGCAGAAACAGTACGCGCCAATGTCTGTTGCTGAAATGTCTTTGTCGTTATTTGCTGCTGAAAAAGGCTTCCTTCAAGACATCGAAATCGCGAAAATCGGTGACTTTGAAGCAGCTTTACTTTCTTATGCAACTAACACATACGCAGAGCTTGTGGCTCAAATCAATGAAACTGGTAACTTGAATGCCGAGATCGAAGCGCAGCTTAAAGAACTTCTTACGAAGTTCAAGTCTACGCAAACTTGGTAATTTAGTTATTAATGGTGCGCTTTAGGAAACTAAAGCACACCTTGATTCGGAGAGAGAGTCATGGCCAGCGGAAAAGAGATTAAAAGCAAGATCGGGAGTATTAAAAATACTCAAAAGATCACTAGCGCAATGGAAATGGTTGCTGCGTCTAAAATGAAAAGGGCGCAAGAACGCGTTGCTTCAAGCCGTCCATACGCTAATAAATTACGTGAAGTAATTGGTCGTGTTGCTCAAGCAAATCTTGATTTTACTCACCCGTTCTTAAAAGAACGTGAAGTGAAACGAGTTGGTTATATTGTTATCTCTACAGACCGTGGTCTGTGTGGCGGTTTAAACTCAAACGAGTTTAAGAAAGTTGCACTTGATGTTAAAGCGTGGAAAGAGAAAGGTGTTGATGCTGAATTTGCTACTTTAGGTAGTAAGGCAGCTGGCTTCTTTCAACGTTTTGGTGGTCAACTACTCGCTAAAAAAGCGGGCCTAGGAGATAAACCTTCAGTACAAGACGTTATTGGTCCTGTAAAAGTTATGCTTGATGCATTTTCTGAAGGCAAAATAGACCGTTTATTCTTGGTATATAACAAATTCGTTAATACCATGAAGCAAGAGCCAATTATAGATCAGTTACTCCCTTTGCCAAAAGCTGAAGAAGAAGTATCTGCTCACACATGGGATTACTTATACGAGCCAAACCCAGAGGCTATTTTAGAGTCTTTGTTAGTACGCTTTATTGAGTCTCAAGCATACCAAGGTGTGGTAGAAAATGCTGCCTCAGAACAGGCTGCTCGTATGGTTGCAATGAAAGCTGCAACTGATAACGCAGGTGACCTTATGGACGAGCTACAGCTTGTTTATAACAAGGCTCGCCAAGCAGCAATCACACAAGAAATTAGTGAGATTTGTTCTGGCTCAGCAGCAGTTTAATGCTTCGGGTAAAGATTAACGAGAGGAATAGACATGAGTTTAGGTAAGGTCGTCCAAATTATCGGCGCCGTTGTGGATATTGAATTTCCACAAGATAGCGTGCCAGCGGTATACCACGCACTAAGAGTAACAGATGGCGATTTAGCTGGTTTGACTTTAGAAGTTCAACAACAGCTAGGTGGCGGTGTAGTGCGTACTATCGCTATGGGTACTACTGATGGTTTACGTCGTAGTGCTTTAGTTATGAATACAGGTGAATCGATTCAAGTTCCAGTTGGTAAAGCAACACTTGGTCGTATCATGAACGTACTTGGTGAGCCAATCGATGAAGCGGGTCCAATCGGCGAAGAAGACCGTATGTCTATTCACCGTGCAGCGCCTTCATACGAAGAGCAATCAAGTTCAGTTGAGCTTTTAGAAACTGGTATCAAGGTTATCGACCTTGTATGTCCGTTTGCTAAAGGTGGTAAAGTTGGTTTATTCGGTGGTGCCGGTGTTGGTAAAACTGTAAACATGATGGAACTTATCCGTAACATCGCAATCGAGCACAGCGGCTACTCAGTATTCGCAGGTGTTGGTGAGCGTACACGTGAGGGTAACGATTTCTACCATGAGATGAACGATTCAAACGTACTTGATAAAGTATCGCTTGTATACGGTCAGATGAACGAGCCTCCAGGTAACCGTTTACGCGTAGCGTTAACAGGTCTTACTATGGCTGAAAAGTTCCGTGATGAAGGTCGCGATGTACTTTTCTTCGTAGATAATATCTACCGTTATACACTTGCTGGTACAGAAGTATCTGCACTTCTTGGTCGTATGCCATCAGCGGTAGGCTACCAGCCTACACTTGCTGAAGAAATGGGTGTGCTTCAAGAGCGTATCGCTTCAACTAAGACTGGTTCAATTACATCAATCCAAGCGGTATACGTACCTGCGGATGATTTAACGGATCCATCTCCAGCAACGACCTTTGCTCACTTAGACGCAACAGTAGTACTTTCACGTGATATCGCATCACTTGGTATCTACCCAGCGGTAGACCCACTTGATTCATCTTCGCGTCAACTTGACCCACAAGTAATTGGTCAAGAGCACTACGATACAGCACGTGGCGTTCAAACAGTTCTTCAGCGTTATAAAGAACTTAAAGACATCATTGCAATCCTAGGTATGGACGAGCTTTCTGACGAAGATAAGCAACTTGTATCTCGTGCACGTAAAATCCAACGTTTCCTATCTCAGCCATTCTTCGTGGCAGAGGTGTTTACAGGCGCGTCTGGTAAATACGTATCACTAAAAGATACAATTGCTGGCTTTAAAGGCATCTTAAACGGTGAATTTGATGATATGCCAGAGCAAGCGTTCTACATGGTTGGCTCTATCGAAGAAGCTCAAGAAAAAGCCAAAGGCATGTAACTAGGAGGGTAGTATGACAGCTATGACTGTACATCTTGACGTAGTAAGCGCTGAGCAGAGTTTGTTCTCTGGTCTTGTTGAATCGATTCAAGTATCTGGTAGTGAAGGCGAGCTGGGTGTAAACCTAGGCCATGCTCCATTACTAACTGCCCTTAAACCTGGTATGGTACGTTTAGTTAAGCAATTTGGTCACGAAGATGTGATATATGTTGCTGGCGGTACATTAGAAGTTCAACCAAATCACATCACGATTCTTGCAGATACAGCGGTTCGTGGTGAAGATTTAGATGAAGATTCTGTACAAAAAGCTAAACGTGAAGCTGAAGAACATATGGCGAATTCGTCAGCTGTTGAGTTTGATTATCAACAAGCGGCAACGCGACTGGCAGAAGCAGTTGCTCAGTTACGCGTAATTCAGCAATTACGTCACAAGTAAGCCTATCCGGTTTTAAAAAGCCCACTTTATGTGGGCTTTTTTGTGACTGTTCAGATGACATTACTTTATATAGCTGTTAATCTCTCGTTAATGTTTTCCCATTTGAAACAGTTTAAACATTTTTTATTCTCAAGCTGTGATATGGATGTTGGGTTATAACAATTATGAAAGAAGTAAATTTCCCCCGTAGTGTCAAAGAAATCAAGTTTGGTGCGTGGAGCCTTAATCCAAAACTTCAAATAATTTCTGATGGTGAAGTAGAAAGAGAATTGGAGCCTCTTCTTTTTAAAATCTTATGTTATTTGATCATAAATAAAGACGAGATTATTACGCGTCAAGATCTTGTTGATGATGTTTGGTGCCAACACTATGTTGATGACAACGCAATTAACCGAGCAATGTCAGAACTTAGAAAAGTCCTAAAATCTGAAATTCAACGCGGTTTAGTAGTAAAAACACACTACAGAAAGGGCTATAGTTTTTTTTTAGAGCCGGAAGTTATTTACTATGAAGACGAATCTTTGGCTTTGGGCCAAGTTAGCGCATTAAAAGAAACACCTAATAAAAAACAAAAAAAGTTAATAGTGCTAATAGCCATGTTAATTTTAGGATTTTTTAGTAGTATCTACATGCTTCAAAGCATACTAAATCAAAATGGCAATAAACAAAAAGATACGTTATCAAAGGTTGAAACAAAAAGCTCAAAGATTGTAGAGAAAAAATTTAACGAAGAAACGCTTTCTTGGCTACAGGGAGTGTATAGTCGAATGATACTTTCCCCAGACAGCTCAACTGTCGCACTTTCATTCCTTGAAGAAGATCAATCATATTCAGCACTTTTATTAAAAAACTTAAATACCGGGCAAGAGAGAAAAATCTCAGAAGTAAACGCTAATATATTCCCAGCAGGTTGGTCAATTGATAGCGAACGTGCAATTTATAGTTTAGAAACTGAAGGTAAATGTGAGCTGTGGGAGGTTGGTTTAACAGGTAATGCTGATAGTAAATTTTTATTCGAGTGTGAGCCTTCGCATCAAGTAAACGCTTTAAGTTTAGCTAACAACTCTTATATTTACTCAAAATATGGTTACAGGAAGCGTTCAGAATTGTCAGCCCTTGTTAATCGAAACTTAAGCACTGGTGATGAGTTTCAAATAAGTTCGCCAAACTTAAATTCGTATGGAGATAAGCTTCTCTACTTTATAAAAAGTAAAAACAAAATTATATTTGAAAGACACCAATTTAATTCTAGTGAATTATATATGACGGATTTGGAAGGTGGCGCACAAATAAAACTATACGAGACTAAGAGTAGAATATGGTCAATTAATTACCAAAATGAAACAGATTCATTGTTGTGGTATGACAATAAAGAAGAGATTTTTTACGAATACTCATTAAGAAATAATCGTTTAGAAAGTAAGACAAAGGTGGATAGTGAAAGTGTTTACTCAGTAACCTATCCAATTGATAATAAAAATATTTTAGGGCTTACTTACCCTTTTTCTCATAATATTTACAGGTTCGATTTAACTTCTAAAAACTTTGAACGTGTATCAAAGCTAGAAAGTGGCTTTGCAAATATAGTTGGAGAAAATGTTGTTTTTTTAAGTAGGGATGGGGGATTAATTAAGTTAAATACAGTATTCAAAGACGGTAAGGTCACGTCTAAAAAGGTAAATTTAAGATATAAGGACTTTAAAATATCTTCTGATTCCCAAGAAGCCCTTGGTATTAATAAAAATGAAATAGAAATACTCAGATATGAAGATTTATCGGTTAAAGATGTCATTACGCCAAAAGGTAATTTAATCTCGGTTAATTATTTGCAAGAAAATAATATTGGCTATATTGTACAAGGTGAAATTACTACGAATAGTACTGCTTATATTTTTAACAGGAGCAACTCTAATAGTATATTGTTGCCAGTAAAAAATGCGGTGTGGTTTGGCCAGTTACTTGATAATAAACTCGTTTTTTTGAATAATCTAGATATGTTGATATTTTTCGATTTATCTACAGGGGAGCAAACAAAAGGTTTTAAAGTTAAACAATCAGCTTATAAACACTCTTTATCAATAAGTCAAAATAAACTTTATCACTCAACGGGGAAAGCTGTTTACGAATATGATTTTTCTGAAGGCATTAAAGTTATTCCTAAAAAAGTATATGAAGTTAATAAGACCGAAGAACTCATTTTAAATGTTAATTCTTCGAGTACAGTAAATACCCTATCATTAGAAGTATCAGAGTTAGTGAATAATGAACTTGTGAGGTTATCACTATAGAAAAAATAAATTACTGTTTTGTAAGGTGAGCGCTATATATCAAAATTAGTACCAGGGCAAGAGCATGAAAAAAGTCTATGCGTTCAGTACCTTTTCAAGGTAGGCTGTACTGCGCATAGCTTTTTTCT
>NZ_JANJGQ010000027.1:0-56967 GCF_030847595.1 Pseudoalteromonas sp. 20-92 | reverse complement strand
AGAAAAAAGCTATGCGCAGTACAGCCTACCTTGAAAAGGTACTGAACGCATAGACTTTTTTCATGCTCTTGCCCTGGGTATTAGCTTCTACATATTAATAGCTAGCTCTGGGTTTAATCGTACTTGGTCTCGCTCTGTTTAAGCATTATAATTGTGATGTTTTCTGTAATAGTGCTCACTCTATTTATGCCTTTAAATACATAGCTAAACTGGTTTGTAAGCGCAATTTAAAATAACGATAAAACCAGCGTGCTTACGTTTTTATTAAATAAGCTAAATTGTGAATTGAGTTTTAAATTATTAAAATTTAATGAAGTAGCAATGGTTAGTTTGTAACTTTTTATTTTGAAGGATATTTAATTCTCAAAAGCGCGATGTAAAATCGCACCTACGAATATATCCAAAATTCGGTACTATCACTTACTAAAAACCAAGTATTGTCTCCTGAAAACTACTTTCTAAAGCTATAAATAAAAAAGCCTAAAAGTGGTTACCCACTTTTAGGCTTAGTAATTTTTGTATTTTAAACACATATTAAAAATCTGTATTTAAACACTTATTTCATTTATGCAGCTAAATTAGCTGGCAATCATAATGCTTTTAACATTTACGAATTCACGCATACCAAAGCCGCCGTGTTCTCGGCCGTAGCCACTGCCTTTAACGCCACCAAATGGTAGATTAGGTTGTGCTAAACCATAACCATTGATATTGATCATGCCGGTGTCAAAGTGCTTTTTAGCGAGCTCAATAGCTTTTTTCTCATCTTTTGAGAAAATACCACCGCCTAAGCCATAGCGAGAGTCGTTGGCGATTCGCATTGCGTCGTCGTTGTCTTTGGCTTTAATAAGCGAAGCAACTGGACCAAATAATTCGTCGTCGTAAGCAGGCATACCTGGCGATAAATTATCAAGTAGCGTTGGTGGGTAGTAGTAACCCGTTTGCGATGGTATTTCGCCGCCTGTTACTATATTTGCACCTGCTTTTACTGATTCCATTACTTGGTCGTGAATGCCGTCGCGTAAATCTTCACGTGCCATTGGGCCTAAGTCTGTGTCATCTGCCATTGGGTCGCCCATTTTCATGGCTTCAAACTGCTCTTTTATTTGCGCTTTAAAGTCATCGTAAAGTGACTCAACAACTACATAGCGCTTAGCCGAAACACATGTTTCGCCATTGTTGATCATGCGCCCGGTTACACAGGTTTTAACTGCAAGCTCTAAATCGGCGTCATCGAGTACTAAGTAAGCGTCGTTGCTGCCCAGTTCTAACACTGTTTTTTTAGCGTTTTTACCCGCTTCTTCAGCTACTTTTTTACCTGTGGCATCACTACCCGTAAATGTTACGCCGCTAATTGCCTCGTGAGCAATGAGTGAGCTGGCGGTTTTACCATCGATGAGTAAGTTGTTGAAGCAGTACTCTGGGAAACCGGCTTGCTTAAATAGCGCTTCAATTTTTTCAGCCATGCCAAATACGTTACCAGCATGCTTTAATACGGTTGTGTTACCTGCCATGATGTTAGCGGCGCTGTAACGAATTACCTGATAAATCGGGAAGTTCCAAGGTTGAATACCCAGTAGTACACCCGTTGGTTGGTAGCTAATGATTGCACGGCCGCCATCCATCTCGCGATCTTCATCGGCAAGTACTTGTGGGCCGTTTTCAGCAGTATAACGACAAATGCCTGCGCACAGCTCAACCTCTTGTAAGCCTTGCTTGTACACCTTGCCCATTTCTTCGGTCATAAGTTTTGCAATCGCTTCTTTTTGCTCTTCAAAAAGTGATGCTAAGTTATTTAAATATTTCGCGCGTTCAGCGAATGACGTTAAGCGCCATTTTAAATATGTTTCGTGAGATTTTTCTATTTCCTGCTCCGCTTCTTTTTGAGAAAGCAGTGTATAGGTTTCAATGGTTTGCTCAGTTGCGGGATTAATCGTTTTAACTGTGTTACTCATTTATATCTCCTTACTAATTATGTATAGGTAGTAGTGCAAAACGAACACCAACTATTTAAAGATATAAAATTAAGTTTAACTTTTTGTTATTTATAGCTTTTTATTTTTTATTTGTGAGTGTGCTTATTTTTTATTTAGTTAGTTTTCTGATATGTTCTGTAAATAATGCAAGTTGCAGAAAAAATTACATGGAGAATAAAATGATACGGACACTTTTTGATATTTCAGTTGCGCTAATACAAGCGCCTATGGCAGGTGTGCAAGATGCCAACTTAGCTGCGAATGTTTGTGAGGCTGGTGGGCTTGGCTCATTACCATGTGCGATGCTTTCTAATCAGCAGCTTATCGAACAGCTAGAGTTGCTTAGCCGCTCAACCAGTAAACCTTATAATCTTAACTTTTTTTGCCATTCAACCTTGCAATATACCAAGCTGCAAAAACAACAATGGCATTCATTATTAGCCCCTTATTTTAATGAATACGCGATTGCTGAAAGTAGTTTAACGGACGAAGCTTCTCGACAGCCAATAAACCAAAGTGTTATCGATATTATTGCGCCTTATAAACCTGCCGTGGTGAGTTTTCATTTTGGTTTACCTGCGCCTTCTTTGCTTGAACAAATTAAAAGTTGGGGAACAAAAGTCATTTCTACCGCAACAACTGTTGAGGAGGCTAAATGGCTTGCTGATAATGGTGCAGATGCTGTTATTGCCCAGGGCTTAGAAGCGGGCGGACACCGTGGTCATTTTTTATCTATGGATTTAAGTTTGCATAAAAGTACGGCTGAACTAGTGCAAGAATGCGTTGCGCACGTATCAGTTCCTATAATTGCTGCTGGTGGAATTGCAACTGAGGATGATGTAGCACATATGCAAACATTAGGCGCATCAGGGGTACAAGTTGGCAGTGCGTATTTACTCTGTAATGAGGCAACTACGTCAAAGCTTCATCGTGATGCTATTTTAGCTCAACAAAAAGATAGTACCGCGCTTACTACGTTGTTTTCAGGTCGTGCTGCGAGAGGCGTTTGTAATCGCGTTATGCAAGAGCTTGGTGCAATACCTGCACATGTGCCACCATTTCCTTACGCAAGTATTGCAATAACGGCTTTAAGAAGTAGGGTTGAATTGCTAGGTGGTAGTGGCTTTTCACCTTTGTGGTGTGGTCAAAAATACATTCCAAGAGAGAACATTAGCGCAGCTCAGATTACACAAATATTAATGCAAAAATGGTCTGTATAAATGCGTAGCTGTAAATAGTTGAACGCATGTTAGCTACGCAGGTAAAAGGGCGTATAAGTAATTAAGCGTGAGTCGTAATTAAAAAAGTTGTTTAGCAATCTTTTTGAGTAGATAGGTTTCACGAAGGATCGATAACCCTTGCTTTTCACTATTTGCTAACGTGCGTTCGTTGTGTGCGATTGCATCGCTAATATTAACCCATTTAGCGGTCATTCCATTTTGCTGTTCGTAATGCTCTAGTTGTGTTTTACCCAGTTCGTCGGCAATATTACAGACGTAGCAATACGATTTGATATGGATAATATCAAAGTCCTCTTTATACCAAGGGCGATACTCTTCATAGAGTCCAAAAGCTTTAACTACACTTATTTGTTGTGCACCGGTTTCCTCGCTTAGCTCACGTATTAAGCCTTGTTCAATACTTTCGCCGTCATCTACTCCACCGCCTGGCAGGCTGTAGTCTTCATAACGATTTGTATACATTAAAAGTATTTTATTATTTTTAGTAACAATGGCACGGGCTGTTAAGCGGGTAAAAATAGTGCCTTCATTAATATTAATACCAGAGTGAATCAAGGTTTTTAATTGCTGCATTTCGTCTCCTTTTTAAGTTTGTAATGATAACAGTTGCTACCATTGTATAAATAGAAACGATTTTAATTATTTTTTAGGGTGTGTTCCTTTTTCGAGATTTAAAAAATTCAATCTTGAAATATTATCACGCCTAGTGATCGATTTTTTTAAGCATACGTAAATATTGAGTTGGTAATATAAACGCAGTGAATCACTTAAGTTAATTCGGGTTATTAGATTCTAGGCGTGACTTTAAATTTGTATTTAAGGTGCGTAGAATAATAAAAAAGCATAGGGATTTATCATGTTAAACATACTTTTAGTTGATGATGACGTTGAGTTTAGTGACGTTGTTTGCCACATAGTCGAATTCCTCGGCCATAATATAAACACCGCAACCAGTTTAAAAGAAGCACACCAATGGTTTGAAAATAATACTTTTGACCATGTGCTGCTTGATTTTATGTTACCTGACGGCAGCGGTTTACACCTACTTGATCATTTGAAAATGATTGGTCAATCTCCAAAAATTACACTTATATCGGGCCATCCTTCAGTTAAGGGGATTTTAGCTGAAATGTGTGAGCCTAATGTTGGGCATTTATTAAAACCATTACAGCGAGAAGACTTAGAGCTGGTTTTAAATGGGCCTAAAAAAACAGCTAAAAAAGTAAAACCCAGTGGTATTACGCGCCACTTTGGTAGCTTAATCGGTGAATCAGAGCCAATGCAAAAACTCTACACTATGATTGAACGTGTTGCTAAAACAAATGCTAACGTGATGCTAATGGGAGAAAGTGGCGCAGGTAAAGAAGTGGTTGCTCAGGCTATCCATAACGCTAGCCAGTGCGAAGGTCCATTAGTTGCAAGTAACTGTGGTGCGCTTTCAAAAGAGTTAATTGGTAGTGAATTATTTGGCCATGAAAAAGGCGCATTTACCGGTGCTATAGCGCGCAAGGAAGGTGTGTTTGAACAATCTAACGACGGTACTTTATTTTTAGATGAAGTAACTGAAATGCCGATTGATATGCAGCCAAATTTATTGCGTGTACTTGAAACTAAAAAAGTAACGCGTGTTGGTGGAAATAAAGAGATTCCCACCAATTGCCGAGTTATTTCGGCGACGAATCGCTCGCTTATAGATTTAGCGCAAAATAATGTAATTCGTGAAGATATTTATTTTAGGCTGGCTGTTTTTCCTATCGATATACCGCCACTTCGCGATCGTAAAGAAGATATTCCCCTTTTAGCTAAAGCTTTTTTAGAGCAACTAAATGATGAAAATGGCACTTCATTTAGTTGGAAGAGTGAACAGTTAAAAGAGCTGCAAAATTATGAGTGGCCGGGTAACGTTCGTGAAATTCGCCATGCGATACATCGTGCATTTATTATGAGCGATCCGCAATCAAGTGAAATTACTCTGCCTGATAATTTAGAGTCACCTTTTTCTCGGGTTAATAATAAAACCGCTGAAAAGCAGGTATCGGCAGGGCAAACAATCGAAGAAGTCGAAAAAGAACTTATTCATGCCACGCTTGATAAAGTACAAGGTAATAAAACGCTTGCAGCCCAAATGCTGGGTATTAGTACAAAAACACTTTATAACCGCCTTAATGCGTACGGTGGGATTGGTGAATACAAGTAATTTAAGTTCAGGTTAAATAAAAGGAAATAGAGTGTCTGAAGAAAATAACGAAGCCATAATGCTTAATAAATTAGTTCATGATGCAAGAGCCCCGTTAAATAGAATCTCAATGAATGCGGAGCTAATTAAATTAGTGTTGGAAAACGATATGCCCAAACAAAAGGCACTCGAGGCCCTAGATAAAATAATTTTAAACTGTCAGCAGTGCAGTGAGAGTTTACAAAATATTACAGAGCATAATAACGGTTAGTAAATTCAACTAAGGCATTTATACATCTATGAGCAAGCAAAAACAGCAAGGTAAAGCGAATGTTACATGGGCCGCTTTTATAGTCGTAGTACTAAGTATTATTGTGGGTAATGCTTTTTTGGCGTTAAATACTATTCAGGGGTTAACGCAAACCCAAAAGAGTTTAGACAACACCAGCATGCTAACGACGGCAATTGAGCAACTGCATTTGTCAATAGTGCAAGCTGAATCTGGGCAGCGTGGCTATTTATTAACAGAAGAAGATGATTATTTAACACCGTATTATGATGCTATTGGGCAGTTAGAAGCACAAACTAATCATGTAAAGTCACTTCGTTCTGAAATTGATGGTCAAGCTGAGCGAATTGCTGAGTTGTTACTGCTTGTTGAGCGTAAAATACGTGAATTAAAGAAAACAGTTAATCTTGCATTAGATGATAAAGAACGACGTGCGTTAAATATAGTTAACACACATAGCGGTAGAGACCTATATAAGCAAATTCGTGAACATATTAATGAAATTCAAGACCGTGAATTACTCTTTAAGGTGAGTCACTTTTCGAAATTAGCAAAAATAAAAAATGAGGCAAAAATTACCTTTGCCATTACAGCCATAACAAGTGCTTTGCTTATTATTGGTATGTTTATTATGACCAGACTTAATTTAAGAAACGCGGCGCAATATAGGCTAGAACTTGAAAATCAAAATGAAACATTAGCAGGTAAAGTGTCTGAGCGTACGCAAGAGTTAACCCTGTATTCTGATGAGCTAAGCCGAAGTAACCGAGAACTTGAAGAGTTTGCTTTTGTGGCAAGTCATGATTTACAAGAGCCGCTTCGAAAAATTCAAGCCTTTAGCGACCGCCTCGAAACCATGTTTAAAGATGAACTGGGTGAAAAAGGGATGGATTATATTGGCCGTATGAAAAATGCGGCGCAACGCATGTCTAACTTAATTAACGATCTATTAGAGTTTTCACGCATTACAACGCGTGGTAAAGACTTCGCTGATACAAATTTAAACGAAGTGGTAAGCGATATATTAAGTGATTTAGAAATTGCGATAAAAGAGTCTAATGCACGAGTAGATGTAGAAGACTTGCCGGTTATTCAGGCTGATAAAAGCCAAATGCAGCAACTATTTTTAAATCTATTGTCGAATGCGGTTAAATTTAGGCATCCGGATGTAAGCCCACACATAAAGATTAGTTATGTGCATGAGGATATTTTTAGTGCTGATCATAATACGCATTTAAGTTTCCAAGTTATTACTATAAAAGATAATGGCATTGGTTTTTCACAAGACTATGCCGACAAGATATTTGTTCCATTTCAGCGTTTACATGGTCGTTCACAATACAAAGGGACTGGTATTGGTCTTTCTGTATGTCGGCGTATTGTAGAGCGTCACGGTGGAACAATTACAGCCCAAAGTAAAGACGGTGAAGGTGCTACCTTCGTTTTAAAACTACCTGTGGAAGCTGCGCTTTTCACATTGCAAGGAGAGGCTTAAATGCCCTATTCAAAAGTAAAACCGATTACTATTTTAATGGCTGATGATGATGAAGATGATCGTTTGCTAACACAAGATGCCCTTGCTGAAAGCCGTGTACTTAACGAGCTTCACTTTGTTGAAGATGGTGTTGAGTTACTTGAATATTTAGAGCGCAGAGGTAAATTTGAAGATAAAGCTGTGTCGCCACGACCAGGACTTATATTGCTTGATTTAAATATGCCAAGAATGGATGGCCGTGAGGCACTTGAGGCCATTAAATCAAATCCCAACTTGAAAGGTATTCCGGTTGTTATTCTAACTACGTCTAAACAAGAAGAGGACATGGTTAAAGGTTACAACTTAGGCGCTGCATCGTATATAACCAAACCCGTGACGTTTGATGGCTTGGTTGAGCTAATGAAAACGCTAGGAAAGTATTGGGTAGAGTTTGTAGAGCTGCCGACAACTTTTAACGATTAAAGGAGATTTTATGTTAGATAAAGTGACTCAGTTGCTGCTTGTAGAAGATGATGAAGATGATTACATACTCACCTGCGACTATTTAGACCAATTGGATTCACACACGTTTAACATTCAATGGATTAGCTCCCCAGAGCAGGCAATTGAAACGCTTAGTAAAAATGAGCATGACATTTGCCTGCTTGATTACCGCCTAGGTGCATCTAATGGATTAGATGTATTAAAAGAAGCCATTGCGAATGGCTTTAGCGGCCCAATTATTATGCTTACTGGGCAGTCAAACGACGAATTAGATTCAGCGGCGCTTGATGCTGGTGCAGTAGATTACTTAATAAAAACAGAAATGAGCTCGAGCCGTTTTGCACGCGCTATTCGTTATGCACTTGCTCGTAAAGATGTTGAAGGCGAGCGAGTAGAGCGTTTAAAAGCCGAAGCCGAAAATCGCTCAAAAGATCGCTTTTTAGCTCATTTGAGCCACGAATTACGTACCCCTCTATCGTCCATTTTAGGGTACACCGAACTCTTAATGCAGAGCGACTTTAGTCAGCAAGCAGAAAATGAGCTAGGTGTTATTTATCGAAACGGTAAGCACTTATTGAGCTTGTTAAACGATGTACTCGATTTATCTAAAATAGCTGCCGATAAACTAGAGCTGACCCTAAGTGAAGTTAATCTCGATAGCATGCTTGCTGATGTATACACATTAATGCGTGTGTCTGTGCTCGATAAAGGCCTTACGCTTCGCTTTGAATCAAATCAGCCATTACCTTTGGTTGCACAACTAGATGCAACAAGGGTGCGTCAAATTTTAATAAATTTGATAAATAATGCGGTTAAATTTACCGATAAAGGCGAAATAGTTGTTAATGCGTGGACACAGTGGGTTGATGAGCGCGAAATGCTATTTTTTAGCATTAAAGACTCAGGTATGGGCATTGCCCCTGAAAAACAAGAACTGATTTTTAAACCGTTTGAGCAAATTGCCGATGTAGAATCGCGCTCTGTTGGTGGTGCTGGTCTTGGTTTGGCAATATGCGCTGAGTTATTAGCGCGTATGCAAGGAAGCATTAGTTTAGACTCCGAAATTGGCAAAGGCTCTACATTTACTATTTCTGTGTATCCGGGCGATATAAGTGAAGTAGAACGACAGGTACTTAATTTTAGCAGTGCCCCACAATTACAAAGTAAATCAGCACCTTGTAAGGTGCATGGACGTGTATTAGTGGTAGATGATTTACGCGATTTACGCATGTTGGTTGGCCACATGATTAGTACTTGTGGTGCAAGGGTTGATTATGCGGAGCATGGGCAACAAGCGCTGGAAAAAGTGCGTATTGCGGATGCTTACAAAGCTCCATATGATATTATTTTTATTGATATTCATATGCCTGTAATGGGTGGCAAGGAAGCGACTATAGAGCTTAGAAAAATGGGCTATAAAGGCCCAATAATTGCGCTTACAGCGGCAACGATGAAAGGCATTCGAGAGGAATTGGCAGCCCTTGGTTTCAACGATGTAATCCCCAAACCAGTTGACAGTGCAGTTTTGTACCAGTGTTTACAAGATTACTTAGTGGCGCCTGAAAGCGCACCACAACCTAAAAATATAAATAGTAGTAAAAGTTTAACCGAGAAGAAACAGCGTTTTTTACTTGTTGAAGATGACCACGATGCTGCGCAAATTACGCAACTACTTTTAGAAAGTTTAGGTGTAGAGACCGTGATTGCATCGAGTTGCGCGCAATGTTTACAAATACTCAATCACGATCAGCAATTTAATAAAGTATTGTTAGATATGCACTTACCTGATGGGCGTGGCATTGATTTAGGCCAGCAAATTAATGAACGATACCCTGAATTACGTTTAGTGATTGTAAGTGGCGCAGAGCCAGATCCAAGAGAAATAAAAGATTTAAATATTGACCGAGTTTTACTTAAACCTATTAATTTGAGCTTACTTGAAACGCTTATTAGTTAGGGCCTGTTTATCTTTAGAGGTTGAATTTACAGCAGTATGTTTGGTATTTAGGCAAGGCAGAGCCTGTGTAGTGTGGTTATTCCCCATAAATAGGCGATAACGTAGCACAAATGCCAAATATGTGCTGCCCGAAGGGTTCTGCCCAGGGGCTATTTACTCTTTATTGCTCGGTTTTTACTTAGCCCACTAGGTTACAAACCTCGCGCCGCGATTAAATAGCCCCTAGATTGAACAAATTTTAATCCTGAAAGGTCAACAGGCCCAATAACTGAGACATTATTTATATGAATTCAATAAAGCTAGTATCTGAAGAATTAACGCCAACAAAAATAGTCTGTGTTGGCCGTAATTACACCGCACACATTGCAGAGTTAAACAACGAAACGCCAGACCAGATGGTGTTATTTAACAAACCAAATAGCGCGATTACTAATACGCTATTTGCAGCTCATAACGGCGATACGCTGCATTACGAAACCGAGTTATGTTTTGTAATTAAAAATAAAAAATTTGTAGGCGTTGGACTCGGCCTTGATTTAACTAAGCGCACTGTGCAAAGTAAATTAAAAAATAAAGGGCTACCTTGGGAGCGCGCTAAAGCGTTTAATGGTTCTGTTATTTTAAGTGATTTTATAGAGTTAACAGCCGCAATGGAACACTTTACCTTTGAACTTAAAATTAATAATGAAGTTGTTCAGCAAGGCGATACTCATTTTATGCTGCATAATCCGGATTCTATTTTACAAGAAATTAGCGAGTTTATGGGTTTAGAAGATGGTGATGTGGTTATGACAGGTACGCCGTCAGGCGTAGGTGAAGTGATTGCCGAAAGTGTGTTCACAGTAAGACTTTACGCTAATGAGCAATGCTTACTTGAGCAGCAATGGAGTGTAAGTTAACTGGACAATTAAACAGGTAATTAAACGTGATTTAGTTACCTGTTTAGGTTTGTATTAATAGGGCATTGGATTGTTTCTAAAAATAACATCGATACTTGTAAGTACGTCGTCACTTAGCGTGATATCAAATGCATCAATATCTTCTTTTAATTGCGCCATATTTGTTGCGCCAATAATTGAAGACGTTACACCGTTTACTTGATTACACCATGCAAGAGCTAGTTGAGCAGGGGAAATATTGTGATCATGCGCAAGTTCAACATACTGTTTGGTTGCTTGCTCTGCGTTTGGTGTATCTCTAAAAATACCGTTACGTTGCATAAAGGTCCAGCGAGAGCCTTCAGGGCGAGCGCCGTTTAAGTATTTACCCGTTAATAAACCGGCAGCCAGAGGCGACCATGGTAAGTAGGCAATATCTTCATGAACACATTGCTCTATTAAATACGGCCAGTCTTTAGCATGCGCTAGGCTAAACTCGTTTTGAATAGATACCATGCGCGATAAGTTATGCTCTTTGGCCAAACTTAAAAATTGGCTTATTCCCCAAGGTGTGTCGTCAGATAAACCACAATGCTTGATTTTACCTGCTTTAACACAATCGTTTAAACCTTCTAAAATATCCAGCATGCCAGCTTGGTGTTCTTGTGTGTTTACGTCGGTAAATTTAAGCATACCTGGCCACTGCCTACCAAAATGTGGGGTAGAGCGGTTTGGCCAATGTAATTGGTATAAATCTATGTAGTCGGTTTGAAGGCGCTTGAGTGAATCGTCCACTGCTTCTATTACTGTTTGGCGAGTAATATTACCGCCATCGCGAACCCATGCTAAGCCGTTACCAGCAATTTTGGTTGCAAGTACAATTTTATCGCGCTTTTGTTGGTTACGTGATAGCCAGTTGCCAATAATTTGTTCAGTTTTACCATAGGTATCGGGTGATGGAGGAACTGCGTACATTTCGGCTGTATCAATAAAGTTTACGCCTTGAGCAAGTGCGTAGGCTATTTGTTCATCAGCATCATTTTGGGTATTTTGCATTCCCCAAGTCATACTACCTAGACATACTCTTGAAACATTAACACCACTGCTTCCTAGTGGACTGTATTGCATAAAATTTCCTTATTGCTCGTCTTGAGCGTAGCTAATTAAAGCCGATAAAAGAGGCTCTGAAATAGGGGCTTTTTGACCTGTTTCAAAATCAAACATAACCACTTTCGAATTACCGGTTGTGGTTATGGCATTTTGTGCGTGACTAAATACTGTATAATTCATCATAAATCGGTCTGTTTTAATGTCAGAAATAGTGACGCCTACAGTAAGGGTATCTGGAAAAGTAACAGGGCGCTTATAACGAATATTATTTTCGCTTATAACAGGGCCAATGCCGCTTGGGCTAATTGTATCAAATAAGTTTATTTTATTTAAAAAGTCGATTCTGGCTATTTCAAAGTAACGCAAGTAAACCACATTGTTTACGTGTTGAAGGGCATCCATATCGGCCCACGCTACAGTAATGTCAGTATGAATAGGGTGCTGATCTTTAAACGTTTGCATGCACTTTAACTCTTTATTTTAAAGCACTAGATTATCAATATGACGATATGACCTCAAGGTAATTAGTGCGCTGTTTTTATGTATGACGAGTTTATTAAACTTGAACCCACTATAATAAATCGATTAATCAGAGTTTAGGAGCTTGCTTATTAATAATGATTAAACAATAATGGCTGTATAAATAAACAGTGTTGTAATGGTGATGAAAAAGTTTATTCATATAGATATGGACTGCTTTTATGCGGCAGTTGAGATGCGCGATAATCCTAAGCTGGCCAATGTGCCGCTTGCTATTGGTGGCAATAGTCGCAGAGGTGTACTTTCTACAGCCAACTACATTGCCAGAGAGTATGGCGTGCGCTCAGCTATGTCTAATTATCATGCAAAACAATTATGCCCTGATTTAGTTATTGTACCTGGGCGCATGGCTGTTTATAAAGAAGCTTCAAATCAAATACGTGAAGTATTTAATCGTTACACCAACTTAATTGAACCACTCTCTCTTGACGAAGCTTACCTTGATGTAACTGATAGTAGCGTTTGTAAAGGCAGTGCTACGCTTATTGCGCAGCAAATAAGAGCTGATATTTATAATGCTACAGGGCTTACTGCATCCGCTGGTATTGCACCAATTAAATTTATTGCCAAAATAGCGAGTGATGAAAACAAGCCTAACGGTCAGTTTGTTGTATTACCTGATGAGGTGGATGATTTTTTAGCACAGTTACCTCTGGGTAAAATTCCGGGTGTCGGTAAAGTAACGCTCGAAAAACTCAATTTAAAAGGATTATATACAGGTAAAGATGTACGCGAAAAAGGCGTAAATTGGATGCAACAGCATGTAGGTAATTTTGGCGTATCGCTTTACCAAAAATGTGCAGGTGAGTATGTCGGTAAGGTATCTACTAATCGTATTAGAAAGTCGCTAAGTGTTGAGCATACCTATGAGTATAACAAAACCAGCTTACAAGAATGCCTAGAACAGTTGCCTACGTTGTTAGATGAGTTAAAGGTGCGCTTGGAAAAACAACAATTACAAAATCGGATTAATAAACTGAGCGTTAAGGTTAAATTTGCGAATTTTATAGTAACCTCTGCGGATCAGGCTTATCACCAATTAAATACTGAGGTTTTTACACAACTACTTACTAAAGCTTTCCAGCGAGGTGTGCAGCAACCGGTCAGGCTTTTAGGTATTGGGGTGGGCATAAAAAATCAACCAGATCAAAACTTCCAACTTAGTATTCTCGATTAAGCTGTAAAGCCTGTAATTGCAAGTTGCCACTAAAAAGTGGATTAAACTAAACACTTATCGCAGCTTGCTGGTCTTCAATATTCAAATCGACGATAATAGGGGCTTATGTTTTTTAACAGGACCTTTATTTATGGCATATCCAAAAGCCGTGTTGGCTCAGCCAGTAAGTGCTAGCCTTGAATCCGCATCACATGATGCATTAATCATTATTAGTGATGACTTTTCTCAATTACCAAATAATTCGCTACGTGATGCTGTTTTAGCACAATCAAAAGTAGATTCTCGCATTGGTAAGCAAGTTATTTTATTAGTGATTGAAAGTAAGCGTGTAGTACTTGCGCCAACCGGTCCGCTAAACAGAGATTATGACGATGTGCGCCGTTATTTTGATGCAGCTAAACTTGCAATCAACGAAGCGAAAGCATCGGGTAGTATTAACCCTGCATTATTTTTACCAAATTTAAATGGCGATAGCCGTTATCAGCATGCTTTAGAAGTTGCTTATTTAGGTGCTTGCCAAGCATTATGGCAGCCATTAGAAGCGCGTGAGTTTCATGGTGAAGGTATTGAACCGATAACAAGTATTGGTTTAGTTGGTGCTAGCGAGCAAACAATTAAAGCCGTTAATGCAATTGCTGCTGGTCAATATGCTGCGCGTGATTTATGCGGTACTGAACCTGAACGTATGGCTCCACCGCGCTTTGCTGATTACTGTGTTGATTTATTTAAAGGCTCAAACATTGCGGTTGATGTAATCGATGATATTGCAGCTATTGATAAAAATTACCCAATGTTAAGTACAGTTGCTCGCGCATCGTATGCAGTTGAGCGCCATCACCCACGTGTTGTTAAGCTTGAATATGTACCAGAGGGTGAAATTACTCGTACCCTAATGTTTGTTGGTAAAGGCCTTGTATACGATACAGGTGGAGCCGATTTAAAAGTAGGCGGATATATGGCTGGCATGAGTCGTGATAAAGGCGGCGCAGCTTCTGTTGCGGGCTTTATGAAAGCAGTTGCTGATTATCAACCTAAAGGCGTTAAAGTAGTATCGTACTTAGCCGTTGTTCGCAACTCTATTGGTTCGGATTGCTTTGTACCAGATGAAATAATTACTAGTCGTGAAGGTGTGCGTGTACGCATCGGTAACACCGATGCAGAAGGGCGTTTAGCAATGGGCGACCTGCTTAGCGAAATGAAAGATTTAGCTAAAACTGAGGTTAATCCAACGTTATTTACTGTAGCTACATTAACGGGTCATGCAGCTCGGGCAATGGGTCCATACGGTGCGTATGTTGAAAATGGTCCAGCTCGTAGTGCTGGTGTTTCACGTCAAATAGCTGACCTTGGAGATTTGTGGGCCGATGGCGCTGAAGTGTCGCGTTCACGACGTGAAGACTACGACTTTATTAAACCACGTACGCTAGCTGACGATGTTTTATCTAGCAATAACGCAGCATCTGCCGTTACTGCGCGTGGGCATCAGTTCCCAATGGCGTTTATGGCTATTGTTGGTGGGCTAGATAAGCACGGTAACGACTCTGCACAGCCTCTACCTTACGTACATATGGATATTGCGGGTAGCGGCGTTGAAGGTGGTGATTGGCAGCACGGTAAGCCAACTGCGGCATCAGTAACTAGCTTGTTTGCTCGTTACTGTTTATAAAATTTAAGGCCTGTTGACCTTTGTGGATTAAAATTTGTTATACCCAATGGCGGTTTGATCACGACTCGAAATTTTTAACCTAGTGGGCTAGGTAGTTGCTCCTGCGTTACTTATATATGTAACGTAGGATGAGGCCAAAGGGTAGAGTATGTTTGTCATTTATGAAGAATAACCAGATACCATAAATAGGCACTGCTTTGCTTAATTACCAAACATACAGCTGAAAATTTAATCTGGAAAGATAAGCAGGCCTCAATATATAAATAAAAGCCCCAAATTATGAACCATAATTTGGGGCTTTTAATTTACACTATTTAAAATGTGATTCGAGGCTGATTTTTATTCTGAGTTCAATATTTAAACTATAGCTTAAAGCGGTTAACAACATTGGATAACTCCGAGCTGCTTTGTTTTAGTTTATCACTAGCATCGGTAAGTTGTTTTGTATTGCTTAACGACTGTTCAGTTGAATGTGATAGGTCATTAATACGTAAATTAACTTCATCGGCTGCAGATGTTTGCTGTTCAGTAGCACGCGCTATTTGACTGTTCATTTCAGTTATTACTGATACAAGTCTTTCAATTTCGTTAAGTGACGTGTTGGCAGATGATGCTTGATCAACCGTTGATACGGAAAGTGTTTGGCTCGCTTTTACGGCTTCAACAGCTGCTTTAGTACCTTCTTGCAGCTTGGTGATCATTGATTGAATTTCATCAGTACTTTTCCCCGTACGACTCGCTAGTGTGCGCACTTCGTCGGCAACAACGGCAAAGCCTCGGCCGTGCTCACCTGCTCGAGCTGCCTCAATTGCAGCGTTAAGTGCAAGTAAGTTGGTCTGCTCCGAAATACTTCTAATAACATCGAGTACAGAACCTATATTATGGCTTTCGTTAGCTAGATCTTCCGTTACACGGCTCACTGTTTCTATATTGCTAGAAAGGGTTTCTATGGCAGTGATTGTTTTAGCTACAACATTTTTACCAGTAGATGCATTTTTAGCTGCATCATTAGCAGCCTGTTCTGCGGCTTCCGCATTACGGCTTACATCATGTATTTGGTGAGTCATTTGCTCCATTGCGGCGGCAACTTGAGTAGAGCTGTCGTTTTGTAATTCTATGAACGATTGACTTGTTTTACTTGATTCGTCAACAGTATGAACGTGCTCATTAACGTCTCGTACACTTTGTGAAACATTAGTTAGTGATTCACGCATTTTTGATATAAAGGAATTAAATGATTTAGAAAGCTCAGAAATCTCATCGTTGCCTTCTTCATTTAAAGTTCGCGTTAAATCGCCTTCGCCTTGAGAAATATCTTTCATCATATCGGCTGCAAGACGTGTTGGGATAAGAATACTTTTGCCAATAAAATAGCTAAGTAAAATAATGGCTAATATCATTACAACAGCATTGAGAATAATTAGGTTTCGTTGTTCTGAAAATGCGGTATCAATTGAATCAAGGTAAACACCAGAGCCAACAATCCATTGCCACTGATTAAATCCTTTAACAAATGCAATTTTTTCAACGGGTTTATCTTTACCTGGTTTTGGCCATTTATAAGGTATAAAACCCTCGCCATCTTTTTTCACTATATTTACCATATCAACAAATAGTGCTTTCCCGTCGGGATCTTTATTATTGATTAGGCTTTTGCCTTCAAGTGCTGGTTTTATGGGGTGCATTACCATTTCTGGTTGGTAGTTATTAATCCAAAAATAATTAGTTTCATCGTATCTAAGTGCACGAATAGTTTGTATCGCTTGGGATTGAGCTTGTTTTTGCGTAAGCGCTTTATTTTGTTCAAGCTCATAAAAGTGATCGATTATGCTATACGCGGTTTCTACTACATTTTGTGTTTTAAGGTATTGTTCGTTCTTAAGGGCATTGTATTGGTGAGTTAAGCTCGAAATACTCAATACAATTAAGCCAAAAATAACAATACCTACTAAAATGGCAAAACGCTGGAAAATACTAAAACGACGAAGATTAAGCATACATTTATCCTTTATGAGTTTGCACTATTAAGTGCTTAGAATAAGCGTAGCTAAAAAGTGTATTTAATCTAGGCTTAGCCGCTAATAAAACAAAAAAAGGCTGATTTTTCAATCAGCCTTTAGTCTACCTTTAATATTAACTCATCTATTTAACATCAAAATGACGATTAAAGAAGTTTGTTATGGTTTGATGTAAGTGTGTTTGCACTTGTTTCCCACGTAGGCTGTGTTTAGAGCCAGGGTAGGTCATCATTTCAAACTGTTTTTCGTTATCTTGCAGTTGTTTAAATAATTTAGTGGAATGCGTAAACAATACGTTGTCGTCAGCCATACCATGATAAATCATTAATGGGCCTTTTAAGCCATCTGCATATGGAAATACTGCGCTGTCTTCATAGCCTTTAGCATTTGTATCGGGGTGACCTAAATAACGCTCTGTGTAATGCGTATCGTATAGAGCCCAATCGGTTACTGGAGCACCTGATACGCCGGCTTGAAAGTAATCGCCCGCTTTAAACATAGTCATAAGCGCCATGTAGCCGCCGTAGCTGTGGCCATAAACACCTATGCGTTGTGGGTCTACGTAATCAAGTGTACGTAAAAACTCTACGCCTTTAATTTGATCGGCAACTTCAACCACACCTAAATGTTTATAAATAGCATCTTCAAACTTTTTACCACGGTTGTACGAACCACGGTTATCCAGTTGAAAAATGACATAACCTTGTTGCGCCATGTACTGAAAGTACAAGTTTTTACTGCGCCAGCTATTCGTTACTCGCTGAGCATGCGGGCCGCCGTATACGTTAACAATAACAGGGTGCTTTTTGCCATCAGCAATGTTGCTAGGCTTAAATAAACGGTAATGCATAACTTGGCCATCTTCGGCTTTAATTGTGCCGTATTCTGGTTTTGTTAAGTCGCTTAAATAAGGAGTAAGGGGGTGGCTACTATCTAGCTTATTTTCTTCAAGCCAGGTAATAAATTCTCCGTTTACTTTACGAAGTGCTGCTGAGTTTGGTTTATTATCAGACGAGCTATTATCGATAAAGGTTTTATTGTCTTTTGCTAGCACAACATTATGGTATTGACCTTTTTTGGTGATACGTTTGGCATCGCCTTTTTTAAATAAAGGCGCGCTGTATAAATGGCTTTCAAGCGGTGTATCTTTTCGACCAGCAAAATACACAATGCCTTTTTTCTCATCAATGCCTTTTAAACTATCAACAGCCCAATCACCAGAGGTGATTTGACGAACAAGTTGACCGTTTGTGCGATACAGATATAAATGTTTAAAGCCGTCGCGTTCAGATGCCCATACAAAGTGTTTTTTGTCTTTTAAAAACGCAAGATCAAAATGTAGGTTAATCCACGTTTCACTGTTTTCGGTTAATGCTACTTTTTGGACTTTAGTTTCGCTGTTATAAAAATGCAGCTCTAATTTATGTTGCGAGCGATTTTGCCATTGGTACGACAATGTATTGCCATCTTTTAGCCATTTAGCACGCGCGATATAAATGTCTTCATCTTTACCTAAATCAATCCAATCTACTTTTTGATCGTTTAGCTTAACCACACCGAGTTGAATTTTTACGTTATCGGTACCTGTAAACGGGTAGCGCTGGTTAAATAATTTAACTTCATCAGCGTAAATTTCGTTACGGATAGCTTCTTTTACTGGAGTTTCGTCAACACGCGTATAGGCAATTTTAGTTTCATCACCTGACCACCAATAACCTGTCATGCGGCTCATTTCTTCTTGAGCAACAAATTCGGCCATGCCGTTTTTAATTACGCCGCCGCCATCTTTACTAAGCTGAATTTCTTTACCTGATTCAAGCTCTAAAGCGAATAGGTTTTGCTCTCGAATAAACGATACGTAGTTACCTTTAGGTGAAAAGCGTGCATCGGTTTCAAATGTTTCAGTGTCGGTTAATTTTTTACTTTTAGCTGAGGCTAAATCGTAATAATAAAGGTCGCCATTGAGTGGGAACAAAAGTGCTTTACCGTCTTTAGACCATTTGTATTCAAGTATGCCTTTACCAAAAATACGTTGGCGTTCGCGGCGTGCTTTTTCTTCATCTGATAGATTTTCTGGGCCTGAAAATAACTTTGCCGAATCAACTAGCACACGATTGGTGTTATCTTTTAGGTTGTATTCCCATAAATCGTAGCGATTGTAGTCATCGCTTTTACCTTGCAAATAAGTCACACGGCTGCCGTCAGGCGAAAATTTAAGTTGCACAGGTGATTTACCCGACAAGCTTGGATCGTCAAAAATACGCTCCAGCGATAAAGGTTTTGCTTGAACAGCAAGGGTGCCAACCATTAATGGCAGGGCCAGTGAAAGATGTTTTATTTTTTTTAGCACAAGGTTGCCTTCGCTTTTATAAATATTGCTTTGAATGGTAAAGCCAAGCGTGTGCAACTGCAACTAAATGCTATAAAGTGGCAATTATTAAAGACAAAGTAGGACATAACAATGACTAACCCTGAATTTAAACTAGCGCCGGAGCTTAAACGTGACTGCATAGAGCTTGCCGATTGGCCATTATGTAAGGTACTTTTATTAAACGACAGCCTGTATCCGTGGTTTGTATTAGTACCTAGGCAAGCAAACTTAAAAGAGATAATTGATTTATCTGAGAGTGATCAAATTGTGTATTTAAATGAGTCAGCCAAGCTAAGTAAATTATTAATGGATGTATTTAAACCTGATAAATTAAACATAGCGGCTTTAGGTAATGTAGTTCCGCAATTACATATTCATCATATTGCACGTTTTACGACTGATGCTGCTTGGCCTGCGCCGATTTGGGGTAAGCACCCTGCAGTGCCGTATACCGAACTACAAATTACAGAGTTAAAAAAAGCGCTGCAGTTTTAAGCTGCAACGCTTTTTTAGGGTTTAGCTAAGTTTAACTAAACTTACTTAAGCCCTAGTACTTTTTTACCCTGTTTAAACGTTACATCTACAGGAATATTTGCTTTGCTTAGTTTATCTAAGTCTTTAGCTAGTTCTTCTTTAATGTCGCCATGCGTTGCAATTAGTTGATCTACTTTTTCGTAATCGCCATCACCTTGTAAGGTTAAAATTAAGCGAGAAAGCTTGGCCATTGCAATGCTCATTTTTTCCATATTAACGCGGTATAAGCCTGCTTCATTTTTAGAAAAAGCACCTTCTTGAGCAAAAAAGTTAAAGCGGATCATATTTGCTTTACCATGCGCGCTTGATGCTCCAAAACGAACTGAGCGGAATATACCTGCCATGAAGGTCGTGTAATAATCTTCAATAGTGCCTTCAGTAATTTCGCCTTTTTTAAGTAACTGTTCAATCATGTATAGACCTAAAATATCGGCTTTACCTTCTTCAAGTGCACTTGCGTGTTCTTGTAGTGATTGACGAACAGTGCCTTTACCTGTGATTGTATTTTTAATACCTAAACCGTGAGCCACTTCATGGAACATCGTATTGGCAAAAAATGCATCAAAAGTAATGTGTTTACGCTGCTCTGGTACAATTAGCTGCTCTGAAATTGGCACTAAAATTTTATCAAATTTAGCACGCATCGCATTTTTAAGTTGTAGACGACGAGTTCCTTTTTCTAGCTGCACTTGTTCATCGTTTGGTAAGTTAATTGCGATTGTTTTACTGCCTGCATTTGAATGCCCAGCGTAGTAAACAACATCATATGCATTTAGGTCGGCGTCAGAGCCTGGTACTTCTTGTTTGTACTTAGCATCAACGGGTAAGTCTTTTTGAAGCTCAGGTAAAAATGCTGCAAATTTAGCTAGGCGTTCACTCCATTTTAAATCTTTAATAAGTACGTAAGATTCATAAGCAGCGCGGTAACCAAATAACTGATCTTCATAAGTTTCTATAGGACCAATAACCACATCAATAGGGTTATTTTTCATGTCCATCCATGCAAAGTCAGAGACTTGGAAGTCATCTTTTTGCAGAGCATCAGCGCGTAGGTTTAAGTAACTAGCAAATTCTTTGTCATCGGCGAGCTTACTGGCTTCGCGCAAAAGATCAGCTGCTTTTGCAAGTTCTGCAGCGTACTCTTTCGAGTAGGGTACGCTATAAAGCTTACCTTGCTCATCACGCTTAATTACAGAATAAAGCCCTGTTTTGTCTTTTACGTCTGCATTATTTAATTCTTCTTTGGTTATGTCAGCAGGGTAAAACTGTGCACCAAGTGGCTTTTCTTTATAACCTGATAAAAACGCTTCATCGCCATTTAAACGATCCCATGGGCCATAGTTTATATCGGCAAATTGACGTACTTTTTCGTCACTTAGCTTTGCTAAAAAAGCATCTTTATTATCACCAAATGCTTGTTTCCAAAATAACTCGTCCATTACTTTTGAGGCGTCAATAAGCTGTGCAACCATCGCTCGTTGGTTGTCGCTCAAGTGTGATAAATCACTTTGCAGACTAAAGTCGGTGTAAATATCTAAACGTTGTTTATCTGCATTAATAAGCTTAGGGCCTGATTGTGCACTGCTTTTTTGAGCAAGCTCTACGGCTGTGTTGTCGGTAGAAGACGGCGCTTGTTCAGAACATGCACTAAGAAAAACGACACCAGAGAGCATAATTGCTTGGCTAATTTTATTTAAGATCATTATGTTGCCTGTTTGAAAAGTAAGTTTAATAATTTTTATGCACCAGCTAAGTAGCTAAATACATATAAACGTTTGCTTATAGTGACTGCATTAAAGCAAAACTAAATGGTAAATAGCAAGTGTTAGGCGTTGTAAGACAAGTCCTTGCGATAAAAGACATAGAATAAGAAATAAACTTCTATAATTTTCTTAACTTTAGCGGTAAGTTAGACAATACTAATTGCACTATGAAAATTACAAAAATTAATTGTCGAAGTTTGCAGTTGCATTGCAATCGAAGAACAAAAGGATGACAGATCTATGTCTACAGAAAATGCATTATTAACAATTTTAGTCGATAGAATAAATAACGATACACTCGTTTTACCTACATTACCTGAAGTTGCTGTAAAGGTTCGCCAAGCTGCTGATAACTCTGATGTCAATTTGATGCAAATGGCAGATGTGATATCACAAGATCCCGCGCTTTCTGCTCGTATGATAAAAGTAGCTAATAGTGCGATTATGGGGCGCTCTGTAAAAGTATCCAATTTACAACAAGCAGTGACACGTATTGGACTTCGTCAAATTAAAAATATTGCAACAGCAATGGCTATGGAGCAATTATTTGTATCTAATAACGAGATAATTAAAGGCTACATGGGCAAAGCTTGGCAAAAAACATTAACGGTTGCGAGTCATTCAATAACACTCATGGAGTTTTACTTAAAAAATAATAAACATACTTCATTAAATCGCGATTCAATCACTCTAGCTGCATTGGTTTATAACATTGGCGTGTTACCTATTTTAACTGAAGCTGAGCGTCATCCTGAAGTATTTGCTAACCCGAGCTTTTTAGCTCATGCAATTCAAAAGCTTAGTGGGAAAATTGGTTCTTCTATCATGCGTGCTTGGGAGTTTCCTGAAGAATTTTCTAATGTCGCTTTAAGTTGGGCTGATCCGAGTTATAAGTTAGAACAAATAAGTTATGTCGATTTCATTCGTATTGGCGCTATTTTGGAGGGAACACTCCAGGTTTCTGATAAGTCAGCTGCTTTACAAGTGTATATAGAAAAAGGGGTTATCCCTTCCATGGATCTGTTCTCGAGTGATGAATACAACGATATGCTTGACGATGTGAAAGACATGTTTAGCTAAAGTAAGTAATACCAGTCCGTTTAGATTATTTAAAGGTTTATACGGATTGGTATTAATGTTGACTATTAAAACACGATTTAATTGCAATGCTGTTTAAGGTATACAGTGGAGCAATTTTTTGAAATATTTAAATAACCTGAACTCTGGATAATAAATCCATCTCGAGCAGCAATTTTTAGCGCTAACTGCGTTGAATTTACTTGCAATAGGCCAGTTATCGACAGTATTTTCTTATCTCAAAATAGGTCTCTTAATTAAGCGAATTGGGGATTATTTGCTGTACAAGCACGCACATTCTAACATTGTCAGATTAAAAATCTGATAATCGCGACTCATATCAAATTTTTAACTGAATGTTGTAAGGCCTTAAATAGCTTTTTTATGGATAACGTTTTACTAATTATTTAACCAGCCAAGCCAATTAATCAAAAACCTTAAAGCTGAGCAAAGCTGTCTACGTATTCACTTAGTTTGGGTATATCAACCGCTTGCAAACCATCGTTACTTCTAAGCACTAAGCCTTTTTCTACAAGTTCTGTAACAACCCGTCTGTAAGCTCTCTCAGTTGTTGCAAAACGTTCGGCTTCTGCATTTACCGTAGGGTAAGCTCTAAGCAGTGTAGGGTTGTTGTTTTCGGCTCTTAGTAAACAATCTTTAGCTATGTTGTAGCTTAGCGGTAGTAATAGCTTATCTAGATTGATTTTTTGATTTTCTTGAAATTTAGCCGCTATAGTCTGCGCTGTGTATAAACTCAGTTCTGGTTTTTCAAGCAGCAGCGCGCGCCAATGCCTTAATTCAATAAGGTTATAGGTTACATCACTAAAACACGTGACCGTATAAATACACGGATTATTATTTAGCGCTTCTATTTCACCAATAAGGGTGTTGTTACAATCCAATTGTCCTAACAGCAGGCGTCGTCCATTTCCTACATCGTAACTAAACGACACAGTGCCACTGCGTACAAGCACAAGCTTGCTTAAAGGCTGATCTTGATGGATCAGAACTTCTTTTTTTGATTGTTGATAGCTACTACCGGCAAAGGTTAAAAGCTGATCAACAAGGTAACTAGAAAAATGGTATTGAAACATCAATGTGCTCTTCGGACATTTGTCCTATTTATTACATCTTAATGACGATAGCATTAAGACACTAAGAATTTACGCTAACTTGCTACTAATACTATTAGCTTTGCTAAGAGTATTATTTTACCTTCATTTCCCGTGTAATGATTTAAGAAGTTGCTGGTATTTTCCGGCAAACTTTTTCAGGTTTTTTAAGCAAGTTAGCTTTTTTATTTTGTTGTTACTTTGCAATACTTATAAATGTCATAAGCTAGCAGTAGTGTAATGCTAACCTAAAGGCTGGGAGAGAACAATTGAGTTGGGAATATTTAGGTTATATTGCGTCAGCTTTATTGGTTGCATCGTTAACAATGACTGATGTAGTAAAACTACGCTGGTACAACATGTTTGGTTGTATTGTATTTACTGCATATGGTGTTGCCATTGGTGCAGTACCTGTGATTTTTACCAACGGCTTATTGTCGCTCGTAAATTTATATCACATTATAAAAATATATCGTCAGCCAAAAGTTGAAGCGCCTAAAAGCTAAAATACTACGCTGTAACTATAAAGGGTTAACTTGCGTTAACCCTTTATAGGTTTTATTTATCGATAATGTTTTTTTCTTTTTCGTACCGTTTTATTCCTGCTATCCATGTTTGCAACACATTCGTTTCATAAATCTCATCAACAGGTATTTTAAAGTAATCTTTGTCTATTAAAATAAAGTCAGCCCATTTACCTTGTTCTAAGCTACCAATTTTAAACTCTTGATGTGCGGCATACGCACCGCCTAAAGTAAATGCACGTAATGCATCTTCTCTACTTAATACTTCACTTGCACGCCAACCATTTTTAGGTAATTGATTGTGGTCCATGCGTGTAATGGCTGAATATAATCCATAGAATGGATTAGCGAGTTCTACAGGGTAGTCTGACCCAGCCGCAATAATAGAACCTTGCTGTAAAAAAGATTGCCAAGCGTAGGCACCGCTTAGTTGTTTTTCAGTTAAGCGTTGCTCTGCCATATGCATATCTGATGTAGCATGCACTGGTTGCATTGATGGGATTATCTTTAACTTTTTAAAGCGAGGAATGTCTTCAAGCGTTACAATTTGCGCATGTTCTATACGGTTACGAAGTAATATCCCTCCCGTTTTTTTAAACACCTTCTCATAAGCATCAAGTACCACTTTATTTGCTTTATCGCCAATAGCATGGGTGTGAGCGCTAAAACCGCGCTTAAAGCTTTGCGTAAAGAGTGCTTCGAGTTTTTCTTGTGTCTCTAGCATTAATCCATGATGGCCTGTACGGTCTGCATAGTCTTCAATAAGAGCTGCGCCACGAGATCCAAGTGCACCATCGGCGTATACTTTAACACTGCGGATTGACATGAAACTGTTTGCGTCTTGGTATCGCCCTGCTTTAAGCATTGTGTTTAAGTCGGGGCTAGCACCACTTAACATGGCCACAATACGCACAGGTAAATTTCCTAGTTCACTGCGTTCTTTGTAAACTTCCCACGTTGCTTTATCAATGCCAGCATCATGGGTAGAGGTAATACCTAAACTTAATAAATGCTTTCCTGCTGCATCAAGCGAATCGCTTATATCTTGTTTTGAAGGGGCTGGCATATGCTGGGTAATTAGCGATTCTGCTTTATCTACAAATATGCCGGTAGGGTTGTCAAATTCATCTTTAATTATTTCACCGCCTTCAGGTGCTTTTGTTTGGGCGGTAATACCTGCAAGTTCGAGCGCTTTTGAATTTGCCCAAATAGCGTGGCTATCAACCCGCGAAAGAACCACAGGTCGATCGCTAACTACTTTGTCTAAATCTTTAGCTGTAGGAAAGCGTGTATCAGCCCAAAGCTCTTGGTTCCAACCACGCCCTATAATCCAACCTTGTTTGTTATCGGCAAATACTTTTAGTTTATTTGTGACTTCATCAACCGATGTTGCGCCGCGTACGTCAAGTTGCGATAAATTGTCGCCAAGGCCAATAACGTGCCCATGAGCATCAATTAAGCCAGGTAATAAGGTGTTACCGTGCGCGTCAATTAGCTTGGCATCTGGGTAGCTATCTTTAAGTGTTTCGCTACCGAGCTTAACTACTTTGCCATTTTTAATAACGAGGGTAGAAAACTGCTTTACTTCACCTTTGTATAAAGGGGTATAACCATTGGCGTTATAAATTACTTTTGTTTGTGCGAGAGTGTAGCTAGAACTAGCGCAAAGGCTGGCTAGTATGAGTGGTTTGATTATTTTTTTGAGTGGCATAGTTGCTTAATTTTTATTGTTAATTTACTTACATTAACAAACTTGATTTTATAATACCAATGAATTAATAGACCTCATTTTAATGTTTTTCTCTATATTAACTGTTTACAAAATAGGTAATTGATGTGATTATTTAGTATGTAAAACAATCAATAAAGCATAAGGAAACGCTATGAAAGCCCTCTATTTATTACTCCCCTTGAGTATGATGCTAACAGCCTGTAGTTCAACGTCTGATAAACAAGTAAGCGATGAAATGCAGAGTTTTATTGATTTATCGAGTCCTGAACTGTGAAGTAAGGCCGGTGAATACTGGGATGTTGTTAAAAGAGTAGAGCCGCGATATCCGATAGAAGCTGCAAAGAAAAGTATTTCAGGTTGTGTTGAGCTTGCTATGTTAATTAATTCACAAGGTGAAGCCCAAGGGTATAAGGTTATCTCGTCCTACCCTGAGGGCGTGTTTGATAATAACGCGGCAGCTGCTGTGGGTTTATGGCGCTGGAAAGCGACAACTGAAAATACGAGTAAGCAACCTATTCTAACTTATCTCAAAATGGATTTTATGGTGAGCCCAAAACCTACTGATGCAGAGTATTTGGCGCATTGTTCTAAAAATAAAACCTGAACGTAATTAATAGATATAAATATAATAAGCTAGGTGCTTGTTTACCTAGCTATAAAACTACTTACTTGCATATAAGCCATATTCATTTAATGCTAATTTACCGTCTTTGTCACTGTCGTAGCTTGAAAACCGTGACCACAAAGCCGGGTCTATAGCGGTTTCTGAACGTGATAAAAAGCCGTCTTTATTCCTATCTAGCTTTTTAAATTGCTTTGCAATGTCGTTACTTGCGGCAAAACTAAATGTGCTAAAAATACTAAACGCCAGCAGCGTTATATAGCTAATACTTTTCATACAAATCACTTAGTAAAGGTTGTTAGTTAGATAACTTTTAAATTCAACTAGCGAAATTTGGTTATCTTGGTTTTTGTCCCATTTTACAAAGGTGTTTAAAAGTTGTGGTTGGGGATCAAGTTCGTCGTGTGTTAAATAGCCACTTTTGTCGCTATCTAGGTGATCAAAGCGTTGCTTTACATCAAGTGCCGCGGCATCAAAACTTAATAGCATTAAAATGCTTATAACAAGGGAAAGTATCTTCATGGTCTTCCTTCCAAAAGATGTATTAAAAGTTCGTGGCTAAAATAAAGTAAAAAGGAAAAAAGCACTTGCCGTAATTTAACTCCCAACATTAAATCCTTTTACACACTCCCTCAGGGATTATGGCAAATGCTTTTAAATTCAGCTTACTTGTAACAAGCTTAAGTAAAGCTTAATCAGTAATTACTCATTAAGGCTTAAAGCTTTCAAATTCTTTTTTTGAGACTTTTTCATCACCGTCTTCATCTAAGTCGGCAAATTGTCTCATTACTTCTTTGTCTTCCTTTGCTTCTACAATTGATATTTGTCCATCCATATCTTTATCTAAATGGGCAAAGCGCACGCTTGTTGGCGATGCAATTACGGTGGCACTAATTGCTAAAAACATTAATGAAAAAGCGGCTATAAGTTGTTTCATAATCACGTTCCTTATTAAATGAGTTTATTGAATAAATTTTTTGAATTCATCTAGCGACAATTGCCCATCTTGATTAGTATCAATTTGTAAAAAATTCTCGTGTAGAACGGCATCTTCACCTGCTTCGGCTTCACTTAATGTGCCATTACTGTCTTTATCAAGCTCGTTAAAAGTCGCGTGAACGTCCATTGCGTGTGCGTTAGCGCCTAAAAAGCCTAAAGCCAGTAATGATGAAATTACTAAAATGCGTTTGTTCATAATTATTTCCTTATTGATTAAAGTTATTACTGCTAGTACAAAAATGATGCCAAAAATAATTGTTGTTAATTTTCAGGTGTTTATATTTTTAACTTGAAAGGGGTGGGAAGTTTTTACGGGGTTTAATGTAATTTTTGTATGCCTTTTGCAACACTATATAGTGAGATTAAAGGTAGGTTTTAAAAATCAATGGTTTACGTTGTCTCTATTTGGCGACACATTGTTTTTGTAGCGCTGGCTGTTAATCGTATTAAATATAATTGCTGGTTCAGCTAGTGTATAAGGTAAGCACTTAATAATAGAGCGCTTAACTTAAAAGGACTAAACGAAATGCCAGCAACCATAGCTAAAAAATACCATGCAATGCTTAACTGGCGGCCTAATTTAATTGGGCAATTTGCAATGAGTATGCTGCTTTCGTTACTCCCGCTTTCTATAGTGGTGATTGTATTTTTAAATGCGCTTAACAAGCAATTAGCAGTGACTCAAAGTATCGTGAGTAACAACTACCAAGTTACCAAATCGTTTAATACTCTAAAACAAGAACTCAACAGCCTTGAGCGCGCCACTAGGCAAAACTGGGTATTAAAAAGCGAATCGTTAGATAAGCTCATTGTCGATAAATGGCAATCATCCCTGCAAAGTATTGATGAACTTAAATTTGTAAACACGGATAAAGATTACACCCACCAATGGCAACGCTTATATGTCACCTTACAAACAGCGCATGTAGAGCTTGTTGAGCAAAAACAACAGCAAGCGGAGCTATTTGTGCCAGTGAGCGATTTAGTTGCTGAGCTTACTTTATGGTTACGTGATAAAAATGAAGCGCAAATTACCAATAACCAAAATGAGCTTACAAGCCTACAAACTTCATTTATAAACTGGCTGGTGGCACTCATTCCGCTTACTTTAATTGTTGGTGGTGGTTTTTTATGGCGTATAAGTGGGCGACTAAAAGGGTTAACTACGGTTATTGATAAGCTAGGGCAGGGGCATTGGCAGCAAAAAATATCTGTGAAAGGCTCCGCTGAGCTAGTTGAGCTAGGAGAAAAACTCCAATGGGTGCAAGAGCAACTTCACATGCTTGAGCAGCAAAAAGATACCTTTTTACGCCATGTTACCCATGAGCTAAAAACGCCGCTTGCTTCAATGGTCGAAGGCACTGATTTATTAACTGATGAAATAGTAGGCCCAATTACTGCTGAGCAAAAAGCAGTGCTTGAGCTTATTAGCCAATCTATGGTGCGCCTTCGTACAATGATTGACAGCCTGCTGAGTTATAATGCGATTCGCACCAGTAAAGACAGCTTAAGCGAAGTTGAGTTTAGCTATCTTATTAATAAAATTAATAGCCATTTTGAACATCGCTTAAGTGCGCGTCAGCAAGCTCTGCAATGGCAAAATAACTTACCTAATAAACAGCTTGCTTTACCTAGTGAGCTTATTGAGATGATTTTAATTCAGCTTATTTCAAATGGCTTAAAATTTTCACAAGATAAGCAAAGCGTTACTATTAATTTAGCGCTTGAGCAAAACCAGCTTTGTATCGTTGTACTTGATAAAGGGTGCGGTATTAAAGAGCAAGAAAAAACTCAAATTTTCAGCGCATTTTATCAAGGTAAACACAGTAAAAATGTTACGCTGCAAGGCAGTGGGCTTGGCTTAACTATTGTGAAAGAATCTGTTGAACAGCTAAGAGGTACACTTACTGTTGAGCATAACGAGCCGCATGGTTGCCGGTTTTCAATTAAAATTCCCATAACAAAAAATCTAGGAGTTAATTAACATGCGCTTGCGTTTAATCGCTATTTTATGTGTGCTCAGTAGCAGCATGGTTATATCAGGTTGTGAAATTAATAATGGGCAAGAAGAGCGTGTGTCAATTACACCTGCACCTGTGGTCGATACCAAAATAACGAACGACAAAAACAGTAAACCTAGTCCAAAACCCAGACCAAAAATAGAACCTAGCTATCCGCCTGCAGAGCAAGTTATTGCATGGCACGCTAATCAGTGTGGCGGATTTAAATTGGTGCCAAAAAAAGATATTTTTACAGGTGAAAACGATCTTAAACGTTTTTTTAAATTTATGTGCTTAAACATAAATGATGATCCAAATACGGTAATGACTAAGTTGCTAAAACTCGATTTAGCTTACTTTTGGCCAGATGATATAAAGCAATATTTATGGCTTCAAAAGCAGCAAGTGACTATGCAAATAAATGCTAAAAAAGAGCAGCAAGCACTTAACAATAAAATGCAAGAAACCCTCTCATCGTTAGCAACTATTGAGCAGCAGCTTTTACTACGAGAAGAAACTAAGGAGCAGTAACTATGGCAGCAACTAAAGTGCAAGGTGCAAAAGTATTACTCGTTGACGACGACGCTAGCTTATTAAAACTGCTCGCTATTCGTATCGAATCAAAAGGATACGAAGTAACGACCTGTGAAAGTGGCTTAACCGCACTACAAATACTTAAAAGCCAAGTGTTTGACGCCGTAATAACCGACTTACGTATGGATGAAATGGATGGCATGGCACTGCATCGTCAGCTGCAAAGCCGCTACCCTGCATTACCTGTCATTATGATGACAGCGCACGGCTCAATTCCTGATGCAGTAGAGGCAACTAAGCAGGGCATTTTTGCATTCATAACTAAACCTGTAGATAAAGATGAGCTATTTGACAGCCTTGCTAAAGCAATTGAAATTCACGGTGTTAACGCTGATGAAGCTGCACCTAAAAGTAATATAGTTACGCGCAGTGGTGCTATGCTGCATTTACTAGAGCAAGTAAAACTACTTGGGCCAACGCAAGTTAATGTACTTATTTCGGGGGCTAGTGGTACTGGTAAAGAGTTACTCGCACAGGCGATTCATCAGCATAGTCATGTAAGCGGTGGCCCTTTTGTTGCAATTAACTGTGGCGCTGTACCAGGGGAGCTTTTAGAATCCGAATTATTTGGTCATAAAAAAGGCTCGTTTACGGGTGCAATTAAAGATCACCAAGGCTTGTTTCAACAAGCACAGGGTGGCACGTTATTTTTAGACGAAATAGGCGATATGCCGCTTAACTTGCAGGTTAAGTTACTGCGCGTATTACAAGAAAAAACAATTCGCCCAGTAGGTTTTCAAGAAGAGATAGCAATAGATGTGCGTATTGTATCGGCAACACACAAAAATCTTCCTGAAGCTATTTTAAACCAGCAATTTAGAGAAGATTTATACTATCGCTTAAACGTAGTTAATTTAAAATTACCGCCACTGTGTGAGCGCCGTGAAGATATAAGCTTATTAGCACAACATTTTAGTGCAAGCATTGCTAAGCGCATGAACCAAAATGAAAAACACTTTGCAAGCGATGCTATGCATGCACTTGTACGTTACGATTGGCCAGGTAATATCCGCCAATTACAAAACGTAGTAGAGCAGGTTGTAGCATTAACGCCAAGCGATGTTATTTCAGAGCACTTAGTGTTAGCTGCGCTAAATAGTAATGAAAAAAACGTAGAACCATTATCACTAAACGACGCTAAAAAAGAGTTTGAGCGCGACTATGTAATTAACACTTTAAAAATGGCTGGTGGTAACGTAGCTGAAGGCGCTAAGCTTGCCAAACGTAACCGTTCAGACTTTTATAAACTGATTAAAAAACATAATATTGATGTAGATAATTTATAAAGAGAAGCAAATGCAGTTATTTATGGTGTATTTAGGGGGGCGAATTCAGGGTTGCCATATAGAAATGCATGATATTCGTTTTGTTGTAGGGGAGAATATAGAACAAACCTACTCAAAGTTAAAAAGCCAGTGGGTAGGCGACAGAAGTAATGTTCACATGGATAGCTACATGGCAATTAATCATATTGATGGCTTTAAAGTAGAAGTTGTTGATAGCTATGTGGAGCAAAATAAACAACTCTATTTTGTAAATTTAGGCGCTTACAGAAGTGATTCTATGGCTGAGCAACACGACTTTGCACTGTATGTTGCAAGCAGTAGCCATGAAGCTAAAGAGCGAGCTAAAAGCGATTTACTCGCAGGACTTAGCCATATCCATAAAGATGATTTACATGACGTAGACGATTGCTTTGCCATCGATTTACTCGACAGCCAATTGAATATAAAGTTAACCCCCAGCGGTGAAGCACAAACCATAAAGCCAGATTGGTTTGGCTACCATATATTGTAATGATTTATGGGTATAGGAGCCGCTAGTTATTAATGCTGCTTTTTTGTGAGATTGAGGCGACATAAAGACATGTTTTGCTAAAAGCAAAGCAATGAAACTAACTTTTAATGACACTCATATTGCAACATTTCTCCTTCCGCACGATATTTATATCTTTCAAAAGCTAATAATTAATTGTATCTGCCTGATGTGGGTACTCTTTTATTTTTGCATGATCCAAGTTGTAAAAATACATAGAAAAAGTGCAATCACTCTTAAAGTTCATCATCAACCTCACCTAATTAGATGCCAATAATCTGTTGCAAAGTAAAAAGCGTACCACCTAATAAAGCGCGCCATACATACGGTTAGAAAACAGTGTGTTTCAATGAAAGCTAACTACGGTATGTGATTTCATGCTTTATGTAATCTTTTAAGTTATTGTTTTTAAATGAATAGACTTTAAAAAGATATAAAGAAGTGACATAAAGGAGGTTAAGGTGATTGCTATTTAATTAACATTTATTTAATTATAAGTAACAAATAAAATAATTAATAAATTGAACTGTTTTAACTTAAAAATAATGACATAAATATTAAAAACATTCATAAAGGGAAGCGTGTGAACACTTTATCAACAAGAAAATGCCTATTAGTAATCGCGATCACTGCAAGTTTTTCTCAGCAAGTGATAGCACAAGAAAATATTGATGTTGGACCACAAACAAATACAACGTTAGCTAAAAAAGTGGCCAAAACCAAAGAAAAAGTAGAAAAAATTGTTATAACAGGATCTCGTTTAAGACGTGATAGTTTTAGTGTTCCTACACCACTAGTTGTTATGACTCGTGAAGATATTGCTGATACAGGTGTGGGATCGTTAGCTGATATTTTAGTTGATGCTATTCCTTCATTAACTGAAGATATTAGTAATACTAATAGTCAGTCATTAGTTTCGGGTACCGGGCTTTCTACCGTTAATTTACGCGGTTTGGGTGCTAGTAGGACGTTAACATTGATTGATGGGCGTCGTGTTGTTTCAAATAGTTACAGTGGTAATAAAGTAAGTTTAAGTACGATCCCTAGTGGTATGGTGCAGCGCGTTGAAGTTATTACCGGTGGCGCATCTGCAACTTATGGTGCAGATGCGGTATCAGGTGTGGTTAATATAATTACGCAAACTGATAAAGAAGGCTTTAGTTTAAGCGGTCGAACAGGGGAGTCGTTTGAAGGCGGTGCAAAAGAATTCACGATTGATATGGATTACGGTACTTCATTTGATGATGATAAAGGTTACGTCTTTGTTAGCTCTAGTTGGGACCGTGAATTTGGATTAAGTTACTCAGATAGAAAACGTGCCCAATTAGAAGATGTTCATGGCTACGACAGCTCGCTTATGTGTAACACAATGCAAAATGCAGATGGCGATGATGTATGTATGCGTGATCAAACACCCGCCGATTGGGCAAGCAAAAGTGATGGAACTCTAGGAGGCGTATTTTTAGAGTCTAGTAATAATGACACTCAATTTTGGTACGATGGGCAAACGTTACGTGATGATTGGAAAGGTAACGAAGAGCGTTACGGTATTAATTCAAATGAGTATGTTGCGCTCAAAATACCAAATGATAAATTTAGCACTGCCGTAAAACTTAATTACGATATTAACGACTCACTAACAGCATATGCTCAAGTTCAGTTAAGCCTTACTAGTTCTTTCAATAATAAGTCACCAGAAGACGATTATGAAAGTGCCTATGTACCAACTTTTGATGCAGAAACTGGCGATGCTTTAGATGATATTCGACCTGGATATATTCCAATAGATAACCCTTATGTTCCCCAGGAGATGATTGATACTAATCCATATAAAGATCGTATTTATTGGGATAGACGTTTTGGTGAAGTAGGTAATATTACAACCGAAAATAATCGTACAACCCTTCGTACTTGGGCTGGTTTACAGGGAACCGCTTTTAATGATGAGTGGGAATGGGATATGTCGGTAGGCTTTGGTAAATTTCATCAAGAACAGCATCGTAATAACGAACTAAATATAGTCAAAGTAAACCAAGCTTTGCAAGCAGAGCAACTCGAAGATGGTACTATTCAATGTAAAGATGAGCAAGCACGTGCAGATGGTTGTGTTGCATTAAATATATTTGGCGAAGGTTCAATTACACCAGAAATGGCCGATTGGATACGCAGTAGTCCAACAATTAATACCTATATTGAGCAATATAATCTTTTAGGTTACATGACAGGGGATTTATTTAAGCTACCAGCGGGTAATGTATCAGCTGTATTTGGAGGTGAGTACCGCAAAGACACTGTTGATTTACAAACCAGCGAAGAGCTAAAAGTGGGGGGGATCACTTGGAATACAATTCCTGAGTTTAATGAATCAATGGATGTGTTTGAAATATTTAGTGAATTTAGTATACCGCTACTCAGAGAAGTAACTTTTGCTAAGTCACTTTCAGTCGAAACGTCATTACGGTTAGCACAATACAGCGTCGATAGTTTAGACAACGTAGCCAGTTATAAGCTTGGTTTTATGTGGATACCCGTTGAAGGTTATGGCATTAGAGCTAACTATTCACGTTCACAGCGTGCGCCAAGTATCAGTGATCTTTATTCACCTCCTCGAGGTGACTTTGATAGCTTTGATGACATATGCGAAGGTGTAACAGCTACCTCAACAGAAGTTGGCCATGCAAATTGTCGATTAGATCCAACCCTTGCTACTTTAATCTCTGAGGATGAAGCATTTGAGTTGGCAGATGAGAACAATAGTTACTCTCCAAATGCAGGTAATTCAAATGTAAATGTTGAGACATCAGATTCTTACACGTTTGGAATCACAATGGCGCCTGACTTTTTAACAGGCTTCAACCTCGCGATAGATTACTACGACATTTCAATTGAAGATGCGCTTGGAGAAATCCCTAACGAAGAAATATTAGAGCAATGCTATAACTCAAGCCTAAGTTATGGCACCGACAATGCATTTTGTAACGATATTACACGAAACAGTGAAGGCCAGATAACTAAAATTATCCAACGTGTATATAACTTAAACGAAGAAAGTGCGCGTGGGGTTGATATAACATTTTCACAAAAAATGGATCTAAATGATTACGGTTCTTTAACACTAAAAGGTGATTTTAATCACGTTATTGAGCAGTCAACGACTTATGAAGGTAACGATGGTTTAGAGACCTTAAATTATGCAGGTTATTATACATCTCAAGATAAAGGTTCGGTTTCACTTCGATGGAAGCTTGATGAGTTAAGTGTACGCTGGAAAGTTAAATACTTGGGGGGATTCAAAGATGAGCTAGAGACTGATGAAGATGTTAGCGATTATCTGGATGCTGTAGCTGATAATAAGGTCCTTTGTAATACGGGTGATAGCGGGTGTATTGAAAACCCAGAGCCATTGTACTTCCAAAATTACGGAACCTACCTAAGACACGATATTTCAGCCTCGTATTCAATGAAAATGGATAAAAACTCTCGTTTGAAAATATCAGGCGGTATCAATAATATATTTGATAATAACGGTTTGTTCCACAAAAGCACTGGTAACTACTACAGTGGTTACGGTGGTGGTGTTGGTCGATTTGGTTTTATAAAAGCTGAATATTCATTTTAATCGACGATAGCTTTATTTAAGTTTTTGCCACAAGGATGTGGTTTCATAAGGTTAAATATGAAACATATATTTTTTTTACTACTGCCTTTATTAGTATGTTCTGGGTTATATGCATTTTTTGAATATGACTTGTACACAAAAAATCAACAAACAACAATTAATGAGTTTTTTGTACTAAAAGACGGGCCTTATATTGCTGAAAGTAACTCTGTATTAGATATAGCTTGGATTTGTAACGATAAGGCGAAACACCAAGCAACAGAATTTAAAAGCATACCAATTTATTTTTCTCAGTGTGGTTTAACCGCAGAGGTAAACACCCTTGAGTTTACTGAAGATATAATTGAATTTACTGGAGTTTCTAAAATAGCGGCTCTAAGTGATTTGCACGGACAGTTTGATTTAATGAAGCAATTATTAACCAATAACAAAATTATAAATAATGAAGGCAAGTGGAGCTATGGGGATGGCCATTTTGTGATTACCGGAGATATATTTGATCGAGGTGATAAAGTAACTGAAATTCTATGGTTTATTTTTGAACTTGAGCAACAAGCTAAGCAAGCTGGTGGCTCTTTGCATTTATTATTAGGTAATCATGAGGTTATGGTACTGAATAACGACTTACGTTACCTGCATGCTAAATATGTCCGCACTGCAAAGTTACTTGATGTAGAATTTGTTAGTCTATTTAATAAGCACACTATTCTTGGTCGTTGGTTACGTAGCAAAGCGGTGTTAGTAAAAATAGATGATTATTTATTTGCTCATGGGGGGTTTCACCCCGACTTTGCTAAAAGTGCAGTGTCATTGCAATCGATAAACACAGTTTTTAAACAAAATTTAGTTAAAGTTGAGCTAGGTAACCCTAGAGAGGGCTTTGCTAAAGAATTACACAAAAAGAACGGGCCTATTTGGTATCGCGGATATTTTAAAGATGATGGTGCAACAGATATAGAAATCGATTTGTTGCTACAACATTTTGAAATTAAAAATATAGTGGTGGGACACACCTCTCAAAAACGAATAGAGTCGCGCTACCAAGGTAAGGTGATCGCAATCGATAGCAGTATTAAAAATGGTGAGTACGGAGAAATTTTATTTATAGAAAATGGTCTATTTAGTCGAGGCACTTTATCAGGCAAACGTTTAGCATTAAATTAAGCTTAATATAAGGGGAGGATTACTTGCTCTTTTTTTATTTTATTGGAATAGTCAATAATTCATCGTGACTAAATTAAAAACCAGCATTCACCTATCCGACATTTGTGTTTTAATTACTTAACTCATGTAGAATAAAATAATAACTCGTAAACAGTGAAATATTGTTTTTAGATGTAATTGTTTGTATTTTAAATAAAATAGTAAGGTAAGTATTTCATTATGAATGTTGAACAGCCTTTTTTTCTGGGTCCCTATACTGTGCTGCCTCAAGAAGATGCTATTTTAATCAACACTAAAAATAAGCAATCAATTCAACCAAAAGTAACAGAGGTACTTTGCTATTTGGTTTTACATTACCCTCGTGTTGTTTCTCGCGCTGAATTAATTGAGCATGTTTGGGGGAATAATGAACTCGTAGGGGAAAAAGCACTTACTAATACCATCTGGCAAATAAGGCAATGTTTTAAATATCCCAATAATGAAATTTGTGTAATAGAAACAATACGCAAGAGAGGTTATAAGTTATTAGTTAAACCACAAGCCGTTAACGTAGAACAAGCTCCTTCCCTTTCAAGTAAAAACGACAAATCTAATGCTATACCTTGGTTAACCACACTATTTTTAATAACTATAATCATAGGCTTACTTTCTTTTTACTTAGCTCCTAAAAAGGCAGCTAATGCCACTGTTACGCAAATAACTAAAGATCCTGGTAGTGAATTATTTGTTTCACCTTCACCGGATGGTAAAAAAGTGATTTATATATGGGCTAATAATGCAGGGCGTCACTTATATTTAAAAGAGTTAGCTGCACCTCAAGTGCCACCTATACAGCTTACTATTACTAATGCATCCTATAGTCGAGCTGTTTGGAGCCTTGATCAACAATATATTTATTTTTTATCTACAACTGCCTCTAAGTGCTTTGTTATAAAGTTTGAACTAATTAGTAAGAAGGAAACTAAACTAGCTACTTGTCCAGTTACAACTGGAGTTAAATATATTGCAATGTCATCAGATGGAAGGACGCTCGCTTTTAATTCTAAAGTGACAGGAGATATAGAAGACGGCATTTACTTTTTAAATTTAAATAACAATCAAGCAAAGCCTGAGCGGTTTAGTTGTCAAGACAATTGCGCATACAGAGAACGTGATATTGCTTTTTCTCCTAATGGTGAATACGTTGCCGTAGCAAGGCGTGCAAGTAATACTAGCGAAAATATATTTATAGTAAACTTAAAAACCAAAGCTGCTCAGCAAGTTACATTTAAGCATAATGATATTGAGGGGATGACCTGGCATAAAAGTAACGATTTGCTTGTCTTTGGAAGTCAAAAAGCAGATAAGCATTCAGGGTTTATACTTAATTTAAAAACCTTGAAGCAAACACCTTTAAATATATCTGGGTTTGGCTTTCCTAGCTTTTCTGCAGACGGCAGTCTATTTTACCAAAAGCGCCGAGAAACTTACTATATAGCGGGTTACGATCTTTCTACATCGGTTGGTACTAGTATTTATCCCGTTATTGAATCTGAGTTTAGCAATAAATACCCTACTTATTCAGAGGTATCCCAAGAGCTAGCCTATCTATCAAATGAAAGTGGTTATTACGAAGTGTGGCTATCTGATATTTATGGCAGTAATCGCAGGCAGCTTACTAATTTAAAAAAGAATGCTAAATATCCCCTTTGGTCTAATAATGGTAAGAAATTAGTATTTGCGAGTGCAATTAGTAAGAGTGAAAATGAAATTTATGTTTATAATTCAGTAACAAAAAAAATCAATCGCTTAAATATTACATTAGATAAGTTTGGTCGCCCTACTTGGCATCCTAATAACAAAGATCTTGTAATAAGGTTAAATGTAGCTGGAAAACGTGAACTCTATTTATTAGATACTAATACGCTTATGACAAAAAAAGTAACAGATAATAATGGACGTTTTGGTTATATGGATAGTGATAAAATACTCGTATATGTAGATAATAAAAAGGAGTTATATAAGGTTGATATAAATGAACCTCATATGCCTATAAAACTACTCGATAGAAAACAGTTTGGTACTCGCTATGGCTGGAGTATACATAACCATGAAGTTTATTTTAAAAGTGGTGATAAAGCAGGGGATTCAATAAAACGTTTTAACATTGGGAAAAAACTATTGACCGATATTTTGTATGTCCCAACAATCTCTATTTTAGATTCAGAGCCTTTTTCTATGATCCCTTTACATAAAAAACTGTTATTTACTAAAAGTCTATCGGAACAATCTAATATTAATCAATTACATCACCCATTATTTAATTGATTTTCAACGAATGAGTAACATAAATGCTTTGCTATTAGTTTGAACAATAGCTAATTGAATATAAAGTTGGCCCTAAGTAGGCTGCCATAAATTAGTTTTAGCTAAATATTTTATAGTGTTACTTAAAAAACAGATAGGGATAAGTTGTGAAAAAGTATGGCTTCTTAGTGTTTATTCTATTATTGACCGGTTGCGAGTCAATATCGCACTTAGCGCCAGTAAGGGATCTCAATAAACTTGCAAAACAAGTAAAAAACAATCCCACCGATGTTAAAGCAATTGAAAAACAAGTAAAAAAAACGCAGCGCTCAATTAAGCAGCAAGTGGGGAGCGTTAGTCAGCTATTAGCAACGTTAGAAAGTGTAGTTAGTCGTAAATGGGGTAAAAAAAATACTCAGCAACCAACACGCAGAAAATATGTAAAATACAGCAATGATTACCAAGCACGCGCTGTTATTGATTTTGACCGTAATATGGTACAGGTCGAAACCATAGCCACTAAAAATACCAATTCGCTTCTAACTCAAGCAATTGTAATGACATTATTGACCTCAAGTGATCCACATAAAACAGACATTTTTACCAGTGAATCGCCTATTTTAGGGGATGAACCTTTTTTGTATCAACAAGTGCTTGATGAAGACGGGCTCCCCATAAAATACCAATGGCGAGCAAATCGTTTTGCTCGTTACTTAGTAGACACTAAGGTACAAAAAAAACGTAGTGATGGTCATTCAATTACATCGGTATCTTTTCCTCTGGTAGAACAAAACGCTCACTTACGAAAGCAAAAATACAGTGATTATGTATTGGCTGCGGCAAAGAAATACCAAATATCTGCGTCGCTTATCTACGGTATTATTGAAACAGAGAGTCACTTTAACCCTTACGCAGTAAGTTCTTCAAATGCGTATGGTTTAATGCAAATAATTCCATCGCGCGCAGGAAGAGACGTCTATCAAAAAATAAAGAAAATACCAGGGGAGCCGAGTAAAGAAGTATTGTTTGACCCTAAAAGAAATATAGATATTGGCAGTGCGTATTTAAGTGTACTAAAAAATAGCTATTTAAATAAAATACAAACCAAACAAAACCAACATTACGCCATGATTTCTTCATATAACGGTGGCGCAGGCAATGTACTAAAAATATTTAATTCAAATAGAACAATCGCATTTTCAAAAATTAACCAACTAACGTCGAGCCAGTTTTATAAAATACTCACAACTAAGCACTCTAGAGCTGAATCGAGACATTACTTAGAAAAAGTGACCGTAGCAGAAAAAGCATATCAATAAGTTTCAAATTTATTTGTTATTGATAAACAAACCATAGCTGAATTCCTGTTTTGGTTCAATCGGTTACTTCAATTTCAGGTGAAATATTAAAAGGAGGTTTGATGTTATTTTAACTGCCGTTTAAAGGCTGTTACTGGTGTTTGAGTGGCTAGGTTGAGAGGGAGTGGCTTTACTTTCTTTGTGTGCTTTTTTAGGCTGTGTATCTTGTTTACTTTCAAAACATTGGCATTTAAGTGAATATTATTTAGGTGCTTGAAAATACATACGCCCTATGATGAATCAGCTTCCTTGCTGCATTGAAAAATAACGGAACAACGCTACTAAAATCTGCGGTGGAAAATAAGTATTAGTGCTCATCAGCGTGTGTTGTTATCTGTTAATTAGCTATTTTCATTAGAGTTGCAGTTATGACAGCCGTTGCACTAATACATGCTACTAGTAGTGGGACTATAACCTTCCATCGCTCAAAGTTTGAAACCTGCCTATCATGAATTTCAATAGCAACTTCTATTAATTTTTGCACTAAACTCGGCTCTAATCGCTCACGTATTTTCTTATCATTTTTGGTTTCGTAAGATGCTACGTAACGAGATACTAAAGAGACCCTATTTATTTTATCTTCCTCATCTCTAACACGAAATAGCTCAGGGTGGGATTTTGATAGCTCCACCCAAGAATTCGCAGACCTTGGAATTAGTTTTAGTTCTTCAATTAAGCCTTCTTCACTACGACTTGTATTTCGATGGAATGCTAAGACCTGAATTAGTGCGATGACTTCGCCTAGCCGATGTTCTTTTAAGTACTCTTTTGACATTGCAATATATCCCCATGGCTCATAAATAATGAAGTGTTAGGTTGGATTGGAATCTCGTTTTTACACCGAAGGATAAGGCATGACCTATTGGTAACTATACCTTAGCTAATTACGCCACGAAAAATCAGTTATTCCTCTTGTTCTTCTTTTTCACTCTTAGCCGCCATTTTAAACGCCACAATAACCAATCCAAACATAGCAAACGGCAGTGCTGCCAACATGTATTCAACCACATTACTGTCTTGAAAGTTTGCTTGTAGCAAAAAGTGACCTGCTACGCACATTAAAATAACTACCAATAAAATAGGCAGTAACATAAGTTCTTTTTTTGATGAATGATTTTTCATTGAATACGAGGCTGTAGCTAAAAATAATGCGCCATTGTAATGAGCTTACTTAAGCTTGGCAAACACCGCAGAATTTTTTAATTAATGTTATGATTAACATCAAACAATTTTATTAATGTTTATGGGAATAAAGTGAAAAGTAACTTAAAACAAGTTTACCTCGTTGGTGGTGCAGTGCGCGACAAACTGCTAAATATAAAATCAAAAGATAACGATTATGTAGTGATTGGGGAAACACCAAAAACGATGGAATCGCTTGGTTTTGTGCCAATAGGTAGCGACTTTCCGGTTTACTTACACCCAAAAACAAAAGAAGAATATGCACTAGGGCGCACAGAGCGAAAAAGTGGCAAAGGCTATACTGGCTTTGTGGTTGATGCGAGCCCAACCGTTACGCTAGAAGAAGATTTAGCAAGGCGTGATTTGACCATAAATTCAATGGCGCTTGATGAACACGGTAATATTATTGACCCGTTTAATGGCCAAACAGACTTGCAAAATAAAACACTTCGCCACACCACTGAGGCATTTGTAGAAGACCCTGTTCGAGTACTGCGTATTGCCCGTTTTTTAGCACGTTATGGCAGTGACTGGCGTATTCACCCAAGTACGTATGCATTGATGCGCGAGCTTAAAAATAAAGGTGAGCTAAATCATTTAGTACCTGAGCGCGTGTGGCTTGAAACCGAAAAAGCACTAGGTGAAAAGCACCCAGAGCTTTATTTTGAAGCATTGCAAGGCTTGGGCATTTTTCCAGAGCTTGAGCGCATGGTCAATGTACCGCAACCGGCAAACCATCATCCTGAAGGGGATGTGTTTGTGCATACTATGTTGGTACTTAGGCGTGCAGCCGATTTAAATTTTAATTTAGAAGCACGTTTTGCTGCACTTACCCATGATTTTGGAAAAGCGCTTAGTTTTAAAAAGTATGGAAACCTACGAGGGCACGAACGCGAAGGCGTTGCAATTATTGAGGCGTTTTGTGAGCGCTTAAAAGTGCCTAATCGCTTTCGCGATGTTGGTGTACTCACCAGTGATAATCACACCCTTTGCCATACAATTGATCAGTTAAGGCCGCAAACCATTCACAAGCTAGTAGTGACTAACTTAAATGCTTTGGTACACCCAGAACGTTTTATAGCGTTTACTCAAGCGTGCCAATGTGATGCGCAAGGCCGTGGTGAAACATTGGTTGATAAGCCATACCCGCAAGCAGCTAAACTGCGAGCAATTCATACTGAGCTGCAAAAAATGGATAAGAAGCAAGTAGTGCAAGATGCGCTTAAAAATGGCAAAAAAGGCCCTGAAATAGGCGAAGAAGTAAAACTAGCAGAAATAAACTGCATTAAAGCATTTTTACAAAGCGAGAAATTGGAAGCTCAACAACGTTAGGCTGAGTTAAATTAAATAGTGTGACACGCCTTCGTTTTTAGGTATGTCGGGTTTTCGAAGTTCTTTATAATTAGCGTTCTTTGGTTTTACATTTTCAGATTTAGGCTTTTTAGATGGCCTATATAGGTCAAAAATAAAGTCTAGCTCTTCACGTTCTAGTAATTCTTTCATAAAGTAATCTCCTCAATAAGCAACTAGGGTATGGTCGTTCGACTGAATTAAAAGTGAATAGTTACATATGAAGTTGTACTAAATTGTAATCGGCAGGTTTTAAGGGGTGAGAGGGGTTTGTTTGTTAATTTATATGGAGTTAAGGTAAATTAAATTAACTCTTTTTAACTAAAAATATACAGCTTAATTTATTACGTACTTACTATTTGCATATAATGCTGTGGCTATAAATATAACGGTATAAATACAGCCTTAACCATTTACTAACGGCAGTGTTACGGTAAATACTACACCATCGGCTTGTTCGTTGTTTTGCGCAGTTACGCTGCCTTTATGGTAATCGCACACCAGCCTTACAATATAAAGCCCTAACCCCAAATGTGGCTGTTGCTGCATTTGCTGGCTACGTACCGACACCATTGAATCAAAAATATGCTCAGTTAATCCTTCGGGTAAAGCAGGACCTGTGTTTCTCACAGTTAATATTGCTTTATTTTCGCTCTGCGTAAGGCTTACATTAATAGCCGTATTGACTTCACTGAACTCCAGCGCGTTATTAATAAGTTTATCAAGCAGCTGAGCTATAAACTCCGGTGCACCTTGCATTGGTAATTTGTTTTGGCATACATCAAGCGTAAATAACTGGTTTGGGTAAGTAAGCTGATAGCCTTGCATGCAGCCATTTATTACTTTTTGTAAATCAAAAGGCTCAGGCTCGTTGCTTTGAATACTTTGCTCAAGGCGAGTGGCTTCGCTCATGGTGGTTATTATTTTCCCTAAGCGTTCAACGCCTTCACTGGCGCGATCGAGGTATTTTTGACTCAGCTCGTTTTGTGGCAAGCTTTGTAAGTTCTCGAGTGACGAGCGCACTACGGCAACCGGCGTGCGCAGCTCATGTGATAACCGCGACGACATGTTTTCTAAGTAATCGGTATAGCCACCAAGTCGGCTCACAATATTTGAAAAACTACGTGATAGGTCGCCAATTTCATCGTTAGCGTCGCTGTAATTAATACTGCCGGTAACACGCCCTTGTGCATCAATTGCTTGCTCAGCAGTATCGCGCAGTCGCCTAATTCGGTTTGATATACGTGAGGCAAAAAAGAATAAAGTCACGGTACCAATTAGCATCACAGCTAAAATAACGTTAAAGAGTTTTTCGAGCGATTTGTTACGCAGCGTACGTACGCCGTTTGTGGTTTCCTCTGCTATTACCGCGCCAATTACTTGGTCTTGAATCCAAATAGGGTAAGCGGCCGATAAAATAACGGCTTTACTGTCGGGAGTTAAGCGCCAAGACGATGCTGGTTGTCCTTTTAATGCTTTCGCTAAATGTGTGCCCTGCATAGAGGCTACATCGTGCAGGGTATCTAAAAACTCATTTTCGGGGCGCGTTAATATTTTATAGTAAATTGGGTGTAAGTAATTTTGCTCAAAGCGCTGCCACCACGTTTCAGGTGCTTGGTTAGCAAGCCCATCAGCCCATACGCCATCTGCATTTTGAATAGTACCCGATTGCGCAAGTACGCGATGATGGTTATCGACTACCCAAATACGGCTACCACTGTGGCCCATACCTTTTAAAATACGGCTAATTTCTGGGGAAGGGACTAATACTGAGCCTAAATCGTTTGGGTTATTTAAGTTTGAGGTCGACATTATTTTAGGCTCGAGCAGTGCCTCTTTACTATCTATGTCAACAATAGCAAAGCCAAGCTTGTTGCCCAGCATGCTAATTGGAAAGCGCAGCTCTACGTTATAACCCGATTCGGTACTTTCAAAATAGCCCTGAATTTTTGTAAAAGGGGCTTTGGTTTTTACGTCAAACGCATTGACCCAGCCATTTTTGCGCGGTGCAATAATATACGTTTGAAATTGGCCACTTGGGGTTTTTAAGCCAATTTTTAAGTAATCGTTATTGGTAATGCTTAAGCTGTTTTTAGCACGGTAAATTAATGTGTTGTCGGTTACTTTAAATAGCGCATATAAGTAATTATCAAACTTGCCCACCATGTGATCAAACGACAAGTCGCTGCCTTTATGATCCTTGTCTGCTTTTTGTAAGTAGCGTTTATCGTAATGCCAAAAGAGTGGTTGGTAGCTTTCCCAATCGGTGAGTTTACCGTCTAATTGAATAGGGTTTTTAAGATTATAAGCGTATAAGTCGCGCCCTTTTACTACTTGGTCTAAAAAGTTGGTTTGTTCGTCAAATAATGCGGGGCGCTCATGTAATGCGGTGGCAAGTGCTCGAGTGGTGCCTACGAGGGTTTTTTCTTGGCCTTGGCGTAAAAACTTTTCCATTTCCCATACGTACTCGTAGCCAAGCCACGGTAGCAAAAACAAAAAACATGAAAGTAATATAAATTTACTGCGCAGACCAAATCGTAGCATTAGTGTTGTTCCCACCTGTAACCCATGCCATACACGGTATCTATACAATCAAAGGTGCTATCGAGTGCTATAAACTTTTTACGAATACGTTTTACGTGTGAAGTAATAGTGCTGTCGTCTACATAAATTTTTGCATCGCTCATTAACTCATTACGGCTTTTAACATGGCCTGGTCGCTGGGCGAGTGAATGCAGCATCCAAAATTCGGTTACGGTTAAATCAACTAATTGTTTCTGCCAAAATACCTGCATACGTTGCGTGTCGAGCGTTAACTGCCCGCGTGTTATGAGTGCGTTTACATCAGCGGGTTGTTCAAGTGCTTCCATTCTGCGAAACAACGCTCCAATACGTGCAGCTAAGTGAGCCAAGCTTATGTCTTTTGTTAGGTAGTCGTCGGCACCCATGCGTAGGCCGCATACGGTATCTATTTCGCTATCGCGGGCGGTTAAAAAAATAATAGGCAGCGTTTTAGAAAGCGATCGCAATGTTTGGCACAGTAAAAAACCACCATCTATTTCATGGCCTAGGCCAATATCAACAATGGCTAAATCGGGCAGGGCATTTTTAAATTCAGCTTCAGCGCTGGCACGGTCGGCAAAGCCCCTTACTTGATAGCCCTGTGCGCTCAGCATTTCTATGTAGTTTTCGCGGATTGCGGGTTCATCTTCAACGATGGCTATTTTTTTCATCTTAATCATTATCCTATTGCCTCTGTTGTGCACTATAACGAAGTTTTTAAGCTAAGTACGCTTAAAAAGGCAATTGCCATTTTTTTGCCACAATTGCTCAGCAGTTTGCCATTTTTGCTCCCCTTTGCTGCCACTTGAGCTTGTTTTAATACACCCATCAAAACAAAACATCACAAATTAAAAAGTAAGTTTAAGGATCAAATCATGAAGAAGACATTAATCGCATTAACACTGATTGCTAGTTTTTGTACTCCAGCAATTGCCTCAACATCTAACACGCCATCAAAAGAAGCTCATAAAGAAACGGCTATTGGTTTAGGTACAGGCGCTATCATTGGCGGCGTAGTAGGAGGGCCAATTGGTGCGTTTATTGGGGCATTTGCTGGTGGTTTAATAGGTGATTCAAAAGTAGCTGATAACAAAATTGCAGAGCAAGAGCGTGCAATTACGGTTATGAAAGAAAAAACCAGCGATTACCAACACGTGCTTAACCACAACAATATGTTAGAGCAGCAGCTAGAAGTGCTTGCCAATCAAAATGAGCAGTTAACTCAAGTTCAAATTAATAACTTACTGGCGATGACGGTGCAATTTAAAACAGGTTCAAGTGTTATTGCCCCGCATTTTGCACTGCAGTTAGACCAACTGGTTACCTTGTTAAACAACCAACCACAACTCGCACTTGATTTAAGTGGCTTTGCCGATCAACGCGGCGATGAGCAAGCCAACCTTTTACTTTCTAAAGCGCGTGTAAATGCCGTGCAAAGCTATTTAATAAAACACGGTGTGAGCCACAAACGTTTAAGCACGCAGGCATTTGGCGAGCAGCAAACATTGGCTAACAGCAACACGGTGGAAGATAACTTTTTTGATAGACGCGTAACGCTTACCACTCGCTCAATGAGTCCAGTAAATGGCCAAACGGCGAGTAACTAAATCTAACTGAATCTAAGTAAAACAAAGCGTTCGATGGAGTGATTTTATGTTGAGTAAACCAACCAAAATGCTTACTAAAGTAAGCATTTTTATATTCATAGCGATTGTGCTGTTAGCGAGCTTTAAAAGCCGTGCGCAATCACCCAAGTTAGAACTTTTTGATAGTAATGGTGCGCCAGCAGGCCCAGCAATAATATTAAAAAGCGACGCCAATATGACCTTAACTGGCCTAATTAATCATGTTGTAGTAACGCAAACCTATCAAAACGAAAACCCGTTTGCAGTGAACGCGCGCTACGTTTTTCCATTGCCTGATGAAAGCGCCGTACATGCCATGACGATGCGTATAGGTGAGCGAGTCATTAAAGGCCAAATTGATAAAAAAGTGGAAGCCGAAAAAAAATACGAGGAGGCTAAAAAAGCAGGTAAGCAAGCGGCTTTAGTTCGCCAACAACGTGCGAATATGTTTATTACGAATGTGGCTAATATTGGCCCCGGTGAGCAAGTGATTATTGAGCTTGAGTATCAAGAAATAATTGATTACAGCAGCGGCACATTTGCTATTAGGTTTCCTACTACCATTACACCGCGTTATCACGCGATTAGTGGTGAGGTTGAGGTTAGTACTCAAAATCAAGCGCACGTTAATCCGCTTCCAACGGGATGGTTAAGTCCTGTTTACAGTATTAAAAGCAGTACTCAAAATGATAGCGTACCAAGCAGCCAATTTAGCTTAAACATTAATATAGACGTAGGCTTAGAACTGGTGGATATCAATTCTAAATTTCATAATGTTGATGTACAAAACACAGCATTTGGGCAATATAAAATAGCGTTAAATGAGACAAATGCAGTTAATCGCGACTTTGTACTTGAGTTTAAACCGCTGCAAAAAGAGCAAGCTCAAGCCGCATTTTTTACTCAGCAGTTTGAAAATGGTGACCGATACGGGCTTGCTATGCTAATGCCACCAGGGGATCACTTTACACAAACTCAGCGCTTACCTCGCGAAATGGTATTTGTCATTGATACGTCAGGCTCTATGCATGGGCAATCTATGGAGCAAGCTAAAAAAGCGTTGTTTTATGCACTTTCATTACTCGATAGCGACGACAGCTTTAACATTATTGGTTTTGACAACATAGTAACTCCAATGAGCGATAAACCACTTATAGCCAGTGACTTTAATTTACGCCGTGCAGAGCGATTTATTTATAGCCTAGAAGCTGACGGCGGCACTGAAATACAAGGTGCGCTTAATGCCGTACTTGATGGCAGCGAGTTTGATGGTTTTGTACGCCAAGTTGTATTTTTAACTGATGGAAGCGTAAGCAATGAGGACGCATTATTTAAAAATATTCAAAGTAAGTTAGGCGATAGCCGCTTATTTACAGTGGGTATTGGCAGCGCACCGAATAGCTTTTTTATGCGCCGAGCGGCAGATATAGGTAAAGGCTCATTCATGTTTATAGGCAGCACAAGCGAGGTGCAACCTAAAATGCAGCAGTTGTTTGATAAGCTTGCACATCCGGCTATTACTAACTTGGCGCTAAGCGATGAAAGCGGTAACAGCTTAGATTTTTGGCCATCACCACTACCTGATTTATATTTTGGCGAGCCTATTATGGTCGCTATAAAACTTAATAATGCTAAAAATGTGGTACTTGCTGGGCAAACAGCACAAGGTCCTTTAAGTATTAAATTAAGCACACAAAATAGCTCAAACGCTCAAGGTATTGCAAAACTATGGGCGCGCCAAAAAATTAAGTCATTACTTTTATACAACGAGCAAAGTACCGTTAAAGATGAAGTACAAGAGCTTGCACTTACTCATCAATTACTTAGTCCGTTTACTGCTTTTATAGCGATTGAACAAACTCAAATAAAAGAAGTGGCAGATCAAACGGCGCAAGCTACTAATGCAGTACCACAAGGTATGGCAATGCGTTTACCGCAAACCGATGGGCAAAGTAGGCTGCACATAGTATTAGGCTGTATTTTATTATTAGGATTTGGCGCGCTTAAATTTAAACACAGAGCGAATCCTTAAATGAAAAGAGACTTAAAATGAAAACGTGGCTAAGCGCGGGCTTACTAATCGCTGGGCTTGGATTATTTGGGCACGGCGCTTATATGCAGGCAAAAGCATGGCTTGCTCAAATATTAATTGAACAAGCATGGCAAGAGGCGCTTAAATCACCCAGCACTAAAGTAAAACCGTGGTATTACGCCGACAGCTACGTGACTGCAAAGCTTAATTGGCCAAGCCATAATAAAACATTAAGTGTATTGGCTGGAGCGAGTGGTCGTAATTTAGCGTTTGCGCCTAGCCAATTTTTACCCGCAGGGGAGCTTGGCGGCAAAGAATTTGGAAACGAAAAAGGCGCGCTAATAGCAGGGCATAACGACACCCACTTTGCATTTTTACAAAACGCAAAAGTGGGGGAGGCGTTTACTTTGCAACTGCAAAATGGGGTGATACAAAATTATAAGGTAACGGGGATTGAGGTTATTCATCAATCCCAAAACTCATTTTTACAAACACCTGGGCTGTATTTGCTTACCTGTTATCCTTTTGATTCGCTTGCCTCGGGTACTGATTTAAGATTGCTTGTATCTGCGCAAATGTCTTCGCCTGATTCACTAAGCGGTATATCAACCACAAGTTCTTGATGACGCTGGCTTACCATTACGCCAATAAATACCACAAATATGCTCAACCATTGCCAAACGTTGAGTACTTCGCCCAAAATAATCGCTGACAGAATAAGTGTAAAAATAGGAATTAAATTAGAGTACGCCGCAGCGGTTAATACCGATACCTTGCTAATAGCATAGTTATACATGCCGTAGCCGCCAAGGGTTACACACGAACCTAAATACAAAATGCTCATAAGCGCAGTTAAGTCGTGTTGGTTTTCGCTTGGTAGGTCGATAAAAAATAAAAACGGCGCAAAAAATAAGCTGCCGCTAATACCTTGCAACGCAATTAAAGTAAGAGGCGAGTAGCGATTAGCTAAATGTTTAATACTTACGGTATAAAATGCAGCGCACACCATAGCCATAAGCTCTAAAAAGTTACCCAGTAACGGATTAGGTGCCTGCTCAGAACTGGGTGAAAGAAGCGTAAGTAAAATACTGCCGCCAATACACAGCGTAAAGCCGACAACAATGGCTTTGCTTATATGTTCTTTAAGTAATACAAAGGCAAGCAGCGCAATAATAATAGGCAAGCAAGAGACAATAACACCGGCCTGCGAGGCTGATGTGTATTCCATTGCATGGCCTTCAAATAAAAAGTACAAGCAAGGCTCAGCAAGCGACATACCCACTAAATACTTCCAGTCACCTTTTAAGTACTCAAACCGAATAACGTAGCGCCATAAACAAAGCGACAAAACTAACGTGGTGAGCATGCGTAAAAATATCACCAATGCAGGGTCGTAAATGGCAATGGCGTATTTGAGCGCAATAAAAGAGCTGCCCCATAAAAAGGTGGCAATAATTAAACATAAACTGGCAGGCATAGAGAGTAATTTACTTAATTTAATAAAATCAGATCCTAGCATGAAAATTTTTAACTTGTTCAAAAATACCGAGCTGGTATAAATTAATTCATCTTTAATTAATCAATAGTAAAAAGCACATGCAAAGGGAACAGGTAATAGTTGTAAAGCTTGGTACAAGCGTACTAACTGGCGGCACCGATAAGCTAGACAAAGCACATATGGTTGAATTAGTACGCCAATGCTGCGAGCTTAAAAAACAAGGTCACCAGGTTATTTTAGTATCGAGCGGCGCGGTTGCTGCTGGGCGCGAACAACTATTAAAACCCTGTGGCAGAAGCTTAATTGATAAACAAATGCTTGCTGCAATTGGACAAGGTCAACTTATTCATATTTGGCAGAGTTTGTTTGCTTTATATGGGGTAAATGTGGGGCAAATGCTGCTTACTCGCGCTGATGTAGACGACAGAGAGCGCTACCTTAATGCCCGCGATACACTCAATGCATTATTAAATTACGACGTTGTACCCATCATTAACGAAAATGACGCAGTCGCAACCAGTGAAATAAAAGTAGGCGACAACGATAATTTATCGGCACTTGTCGCTATTTTGGCTAATGCTAATAAGTTACTGCTACTTACCGATCAAGAAGGGTTATTTACCAGCGATCCGCGCACAAACGCCGATGCCACCCTCATTGGCGAAGTAACAAATATAAACGATGAGCTGCGCCAACTTGCTGGTGGCAGTGGTACAAACTTAGGTACTGGCGGCATGGCAACCAAATTACAAGCAGCCGACATCGCAAGGCGTGCAGGTGTTGAAGTTATTATTGCTAAAGGCGCAGGTAAAAACGTTATTTTAAAATGTATGAGTGACGAGTTACCAGGTACACGCTTTTTAAAACTCACCGCTCCAAAAGATGGCCGTAAAAAATGGCTACTCGCTGGGCCTAAAAGTACCGGCCAAATTGTTATAGATACAGGTGCTATTGCAGCGCTGCAAAATAAAGGCGCAAGCTTACTTGCTAAAGGCGTTACTAATGCATTTGGACGTTTTGAACGCGGTGATTTAATTGATTTAATAGATAATAAAAATCAAGTGATTGCACGGGGCTTAACGCGCTTTAGTAGTACCGAGGTAAACAAAATAAAGGGTGCTCATTCTAGTCAAATAGGCCAATTACTCGATTACGATAGTGGCGCAGAAGTACTTCATAGGGATGATATGGTCTTGCTATAGAAGCACTTTTAGTAAATTAAATTACGTGAGTGTAATTCTCGCAGTATTACACTTTTTTGATTGTAAATTTGTGCTAAAATCTGGCTCCTTAAATTGTTGTAAGCAGAGCACAGAACATGAAATTAGTTCGTTGGTTTTTAGGTTGTATAATCTTATTCTTTAATTTTGTATTTACTCCTCGCAGTAAAAAGCGCGCAAGCGACGAGCAAGCACAGCTTGATCTGCAAACCTCACAATTTAAACTGTATCAATTTAAAGCATGCCCGTTTTGTGTAAAAGTACGTCGCGCCATTAAACGCGAAGGCTTAAACATAGAAACGCGTGATGCAAAAGACAATGAGCAATATCGTCAAGAGCTACTAGAGCAAGGCGGTAAAGTTAAAGTTCCTTGCCTGCGTATAGAGCAAAACGGTCAAGTACAATGGCTGTATGAATCAAACGATATTATTGCTTACTTAAACAAAGTAGCTGCATAAACCACTTTTATTATCTCACTTATTTAAAGAGAATATACCATGACAATTCGCACCCGTGTTGCCCCGTCGCCAACTGGTGACCCGCATCTTGGCACCGCTTATATCGCCTTATTTAACTACTGTTTTGCTAAACAACAAGGCGGTGAATTTGTACTTCGTATAGAAGATACAGACCAAGTACGTAGCACGCCAGAGTCTGAACTTGCGATTATGGATAGCCTACGTTGGTTAGGGCTTGAGTGGGATCATGGTCCTGATGTGGGTGGCGAATTTGGTCCTTACCGCCAATCTGAGCGTAGCGATTTATACAAAAAATACGCGCATCAGTTAGTTGACGATGGCAAAGCGTTTTACTGCTTTGCAACAAGCGAAGAGCTTGATCAAATGCGTGAAGATCAAATGGCAGAAGGCCTACGCCCTAAATACGACGGTCGTGGTTTAAACCACACAGATGAAGAAATTAAAGCAAACTTAGCGGCAGGAAAACCTTACGTTATACGTATGAAAATCCCAAGCGAAGGCACATTCAAGTTTAACGACTACCTACGTGACGAAATTGAGATCCCGTGGGAAAACGTAGACATGCAAGTGCTTTTAAAAGCTGATGGCTTCCCTACGTACTTTTTAGCGAACGTAGTTGACGACCACCATATGGAAATTAGCCATATTTTCCGTGGCGAAGAGTGGATTAACTCAGCACCTAAATTATTAAAACTGTATGAAGATTTTGGTTGGGAAGCGCCAGTACTTGGTCACTTACCATTACTACGTAACCCAGATAAATCAAAGCTGTCTAAGCGTAAAAACCCAACATCTATTAATTACTATAAAGAAATGGGTTACCTGCCAGAAGCCGTGCTTAACTACTTAGGCCGTATGGGTTGGTCAATGCCAGATGAGCGTGAAAAGTTCACACTTAATGAAATGATTGAAAACTTCGACATGAAGCGTGTATCGCTTGGTGGCCCAGTATTCGACGTAGATAAATTAAGCTGGTTAAACGGCATGTGGATCCGCGAAAACCTAACCGACGAGCAGTTAATTCAGCGCTTTGTTGATTGGAAATTTAACGGCGAAATGCTCGCTAAAATATTACCAGAAGTTAAAACACGTATTAATACGCTGTCGGATATGGTTGAGCTTGCAGGGCACTTTGTAGGTGGTATTCCAACTTACGATCCTGCGCTATTAACAGCCGGCAAAGCAGACGAAAACGTAATACGCCAAGCGCTGCAATTTTTTGTATGGCAGCTTGAAGGTTTACGTAGCTTTGAAAAGCCAGCTATTTTTGCAATTGCAAAAGAAGTTGCAACATTCCACGAGCTTAAAATTAAAGACTTTTTAGAGCCAATTTTTGTCGCAATTACAGGCAAAACATCAAGTACGTCAGTGCTTGATGCAATGGAAATATTGGGGTCTGACTTATCACGTGCTCGTTTACGTGTAGCCCTTGCTCATTTAGGTATTTCTAAAAAGCAGGCTAAAAATATAGAGCGTGCGTACCGCGAATACCCAAGTGCATAATTGCTAAACAATGTACTTTTAAAAGCCGAGCTTTATTAAGCTCGGCTTTTTTGTTTCAGGCTGTTTAGCTATATGACATCGTATTTTGATATTGTTTAGCCTAAGCATTCATAATTTACTAAATGCTACAATAAGGCATATAAACTCATAGGAGGCAGTATGATTGCAACCGTTAAAAACAAAGCTATTTTTAGCAGTAATACATTCTCGATAAACCTTGTTACTTACCCAACTAATCACAGCGTAATGAACCATATTGATCCCGTGCAGCAAGGGCGCTATTACAAGCTCAACTTTGTATTAGAAAAACCTAAAGCGGGTGGGGTATTTAAATGCTCAAAATGCATTATAAATTTATTTAATCGCGTGTATTTGTTCAGACCCGATAAGTACGAGCACAGCGTATCTAAAATTGAGTCAGGAAAGCGCGTGCTACTGAGCTTTGCGCTTAATATATAATTTGCACTTTTACTTATTGATAGTCGTAGGCTTGTCCGCTACATAAAACAGATAAGTCGCAATACGATACAGACGTTTCGCTACAAGAGTTAATAGTAAAAGCATTCCCGCCTCTGCGCATGGCATCAGCTTTAAGTAAATCGATAGCATTTGATTTAGAGCGATTGTAACTTACATTATTGCTACCCATACCGTCGCCATCACAGCTTTCACCTTCTATTCGCCCTAAAAGGGTAGCGCCACTTTCGTGTGCTTCTTGGTCGCTATAAAACTGCTGTAAATCTCTTTTATTAACATAGGTGCCAATTTCTTGAGATAAAACGCCGTTGTCTATATCTGTATGAAAAGTAACGCCAGAACAGCCAGTTAACACGAACACCACACTCATTATTGTTATAAAACGCCGCATATTTATTAGTCCCTTAATTTATTATTTGAAATAGTAAATTACTAACAAAATCAAATGCGGGCAATGTTTACTACTAAGTAAATTGTTAGCATTTGTAAATGTATTTAGATTTTACTGAGCATAGGGTAAGTAAACAAAAAGAAGTGGCAAACGTTCACCAACCAATGGCATAAAATAGCCCACTCTAAGCGCTGCGTTCTATAAAAAATATAGCCGTATCCTAAGCCTGCTATAAACGAGACCAGCACATAGTTAATGCCTCCTGCAAAATGTGCCAAAGCAAAAATACCAGCCGTAATTAAAGGAGCAAGTAGCGCTAAACGGGTTGGTGTAATAATTTGGCTAAGCTTAGTTTGCAGTAATCCTCTAAATAAAGCTTCCTCGGCAACACAGGTAAATAAAAGATTAATAGCAATAAAGGCTAACCAAAAGTCGGGCACTTTTGGGTTAAAGCTTACAAGTCCAAGCATTAAAGCCGCTATGAGCGTAGCTAAAACAGTAGCAATAACTATTAAAATGGGTTGTTTAACGTTTAATTGACCCGCTTTATTAGAGTCTGCTTTTAAAGGCCTTTTATTTGAATCTAAGTTTGAAAAAAAGTAAGCACAAAGAAATAACCCAGCCATAGCTTTATCAAAATTAGCATAAAGGGTAAAAGTAATCGCATCGCTGGTAATACGCTCGTTTATAACAATAGGGAGGTTACTAAAACCAGGCACCCAATGAAGTGCTAATGCTAATGAGGTAATAACAAAAACAGTACTTAATATAGTGCGTATTATTGCCCGCTTTGTATTTAGCGCACAGTAGTATAAAACAACGTAAAGCCCAGTGCTCAGCAGAGCATATAAATTTATATAACCTTCAGCATAAGCACTTATAACACTTAAAGCTACTAAGTAGTGCCAAAGGGGTTGTCGTATTATAAGAATATTGCAGCGAGAAAAAACACATAATATTGACAATGCCAGAATATAAAAAGCCATTTATTTATCATTTTCTAGTGTTAAGTACTAAACAATAACGTGCAATTTTGTATTAATAAACCATTATATTTTCACTAATCGGTACTGTCATGGTTGGTGTGTGTTTATAGATTTAATGAACAGGCTTATCTTATTAAACAGACAGTAATGAGCGATAAGTAGCTAGGCAGTACTTAGTGTATGAAATTAAAATTTGATCTTGGTCAGCCTATAAAAAGCAACTGCCAAAGCAGTACTTGTTATTAGTAACACCGTCTTTTGTTATCAATTTAGTTGGTTGCCTAGGTTAATAAATGCTGTAAATACAGACAGTGATTGTTGTTTTGTCCAATATTACTGATCTCCACCATTTTGGTGTATTTTTGCACTGATTAAAAATAATTTTCATTTAACCAATTGTTTACATATGTTTATTTGATGGTTAAGATAAATGCATTGTAATATGGACATTTGTCGGTTTATAAAACGACAAATGTCGTAGACAAAATTGTTATGTTTCTAGGAGTATTTCGTGTCAGCCGATGAAGTTATGAATGAGCAACTGAATCAATCTATTCGTTTGATAGAGCAAGTTATGGAACAAGCTTATTTCACATCAAAAGAACGAGATATTAGGTATAGTGTTGGTGGCTTAGGTCGAACTATAGGTCTAATTAGAGAATTTCAGGAACAAATTTACCACCAATTTCCAGACTTAAAAACAGAAATTAAAATTAGTTTAGATCCGCCTTTGACAGCAGAGCAAGCAGAGGTTTGTTCGAAGTTATCTCCGGATGAATTAGATAAAATTGACGGATTTTTGTTATCGAACACTAGGTCTAAATTTCGGAAAGTAGCGCGTGTTATAGGCATATCAATGCAAAATGAACTTGATTCATTTAATTTGCCAGATCTTTTTTATGCGGAAAGAATAAAATCTTTGGTAAAGCGTGGAAAGTTAGATTCACAAGGAAATCTTGGTGCTATGAGGTTTAGTGAAGTTAAATTACCTGATATGTAAATCGAAACATAACAAGTGACTATGGTGTCAATTCCTAATTTTAAACCATTTTAGGATCCCACATGACACCATCTCTCACCATAGAA
>NZ_JANJGQ010000026.1:0-61894 GCF_030847595.1 Pseudoalteromonas sp. 20-92 | reverse complement strand
CTCGAAAGAGTTAATATTTCCCCCGAAAACTGGTTAAAGCTTACAACCCAATTTACGCGCGTATTTCATGGCGCAGTTGGCAGGCCAGCCTCACAAGCAAGTTATTGTGAAACTTAAAGCGAAAGCGGCGAGCGAATATCAGTAACTGCGAAAAGCTACTGGCATAAAATTTAAACTACTCAGTAAAACTATTCAGTAATAAATCACAACTGCATCATGCAGTTATTACGATGCCTGTAATTTAGGTTTAAGTGTGATAATGAGTTATTTTATGGATAAAAAGTAAGTAACCGAGTAATAAAAGATAAATTCTTAACCTAAAAAGTGAGCCTAGCCTAGATTGACTTTATTTTTTCGGAGTGGCTGTCTAGTTTAATCATCTCTCGCGATTTAGCCCTTGCCATTCGCTAGTAGTTATCGTTTAATAACAGTGTGTTATTTAAACGGTGATCTTCCTACAGAGGACTTTCACCTCATAAGTCAATGCCCATGTCGGGCGTACACAAGCGCATCAAAAATGACGTCAAACGCTTGGCTGACGCTCATTCTTCGCTAATTTTAGCCAAGCATTATCCGCATTTTATGCGGGCGCTAGCTGTACTAGCTATAGAGAAGTTTTCATGAAACATAATGCAATCAATTTTAAAGAAAAGTTTACTAAGTTTACAGATCATTGGTCTCCTCGTGTAATTGCAGAAATGAATGACTATCAGTTTAAATTGGTCAAAGTAGAAGGTGAATTTGTATGGCATGATCACTCGGATACTGACGAAGTTTTCATTGTAATTGAAGGGTGCCTTAACATTGAATTTCGCGATGGAGTCGTTACATTAGAATCAGGTGAAATGTTTGTAATCCCTAAAGGCATTGAACATAAACCTATAGCAACTTCAGAATGTAAAATCATGATAGTTGAACCTAAAGGTGTTGTTAATACTGGTGATTCAGGTAGCGAACTTACAGCAGAAGATGATGTTTGGGTGTAATGCACAGCTAACAAGAACATTAGACGGAATTTACTCTTCCCCCATTTAATAGGTATCACGATTGTTTTTACCATACACATTCTCAGGACTTATTTGCATTAGTAGTGCGGGGTTGTCTATTGGCTTAAATCCGTATTGTGCATAAAGCCCGTGTGCATCAGAAGTTGCTAATAAAAAGCGCCTGAGCCCTTGCAGCTCAGGGTGCTCTACTATCGTTTTAATGAGTAACTTACTCAGCCCATTTCCTTGCAAGTGCGGGGCTATAAATACATCGGCTAAATAGGCAAAGGTTGCTTTATCGGTCACTACTCGGGCAAAGCCAACTTGTTCGTTATGAGCGTTGTAAACACCAAAGCACATTGAGTTATCAATAGCTGATTGCATCACGCTTTTAGGAATGCCTTTGGCCCAATAGCTATTAGCAATAAAGTTATAAATAACGTTAAAGTTAAGTTTGCTTTTGTCTGTGCTTATTGAGTAGTTACTAATGTTTGCGGTCATAAGTTAATAGTCTTTTTTATCAATGTTTTTATAAACATTTCTATAGAACGTTCCTATAAATAGTCTTCAACGTTGCTATAGCCTATAAATAATCTTTAACGTTTTTTAGCTGTTTGTCGTGTATTTTTGAAAGTACTAATAGCGAGCAAATAGCCCCAAATAACGCCAGTCCCATATCTGATTGGGTATCCCACACGTAACCTTGCGTGCCTAAAAACGCTTCTGCGTTTTCGCCGCTTAATACTGCAACCCACCACTCTATTAATTCGTAAAACGCGCTAAATGCTAAACATACCGAAATAACAAAGGTGATTAACCAGCCTCGACCATTTACTACTTTTTTGCGCAGTAAAATTTCGCGTGCTAGTAGTGCAGGTACAAAGCCTTGAAAAAAGTGTCCTACTTTATCGTAGTTATTACGCTCACTACCAAATAGGTTATCGAAAAAAGGGACTTCGGCGTAGGTGTAATGCCCGCCAATCATCAGCACTATGCAATGCGCTAAAATAAATGTATATAAAATAGGGGTAAGTTTAAAGTGGCTATAGGTACTTGCTAGCAGCACTAAACCAATAATTGCGGGGATAACTTCAAGCAGCCATGTAAATTGATCTTTTGGGTTAATACCAGACCAAATTAATACAATAAAAAACAGGCTCAGCCATAAATACTTCATTTAGAATCCTTTTCTAATTTGATCAAATTTACGGCATTTTACGCCTTTGAAATAAACGACGCTACCTATAGTTTGTTTTTGCGGTAATGCGATTAAACAAAGTAGGAAAAAAGCGCTTAATTGTAGGCGCCCAACCACTTAAACCTTTGCCAATAATCACTTCGTCTTTTTTATTACTAATGGCACAAATCATTTTTGTAGCCGCTACGCTTACATCCATGCCATTTTCTATCGACTCTTCTGGTTTATTTTGCGCTATGCCTTGCTCGTTTAGTGAGTTATGCGCAATTGCTGTTTTAATAGAGCCAGGGCAAATTGTTAAACAATGAATATTATGTTGTGCTACTTCTGCACGTAGGCAATCCATAAAACCAACAACCGCATATTTAGAACCCGAATAACCTGTTCTAAATTTTGAACCAACTTTACCCGCCACACTACTAATAGACACAATTGAGCCACTGCGCCTTGCCACCATAGAAGGCAATACAGCTTTAGTAAGTGCAATTAAGCCAAAGTAATTAACCTCCATTAATTGGCGATACACGTTAAAGTCGTTTTCTAAAAATAAGCTACGCTGCGATACGCCGCCGTTATTAATTAAAATATCAATTGCAGGAAGCTCGCTCATTTTCGCTGTAATTGTGCTCAGTACATGCTCTGGCTGAGCTAAGTCCAGCGGCACAACTAAGTGCCCTTCGCCTTTAAGCGTTGCTTTTAAATCGTTTAGTTTATCTACATTGCGCGCCGATAAAATAACGCGCGCTCCAAGCTCGGCAAATTGTATAGCAAGCTCTTTACCAATACCTGATGATGCGCCGGTGATCCACACGGTTTTATTATTATATTGCATGCGTTATCTGCCCTTTTATTGTTATTTATTAGGTTTTATAAAGGTACTTAGTAAAGTATTTTACGCCTTTGTAGGACCTGCTATTGCGTTTACTTCATCTTCTAATGTTTTGTAAAAACCCATTAAAAATAGTAGTTCAACAGTTACGTACAAAGGGCCAATAATTAAACCAATTAGGTCATCTACAAACGCTGGTTTTTTACCTTCGTAATAGTGCCCAATAAACTGCAGTACCCAGCCAAATACAAACACACCTACGCCAATACTCAACCACGGCCAAAACGCCATTGCCGCAATAGGCTGAGCACCAACAAGGAGTAAAGTGAATATCACGGCCATAATAAAGCCAAGCGAAAAGCTCAGCATAAAATAATAAACAACCGACGCTAATACAAAAAGTTGTGCGCCATCAATTACAAAGCTACCAAGGGGTATTTGAATGCGCGCTAGTAAACACAACGCTGCAAATACAATGAGCGGAATACCAAAAAAGTGCGTTAGTACATTACGCTTAGAACGATGATACAAACCATATTTACCAAGTTGCTGTTGAAGTGTTTTCATTGTTTTGCCTTTATTTTATGTGTAAAACTTACTTTAGCAAAAGTAGACACAACAACAATGTCAGGTATCCGACATTGTGTAAATTAAGCAAATGCAGAAATTATTTTACCCGGCTCATGCTCACCTTGCATATCAATTCGCTCGCGCCCTTGTTGATACTCTTGATCGATCATTTTTTGAAGTTCCTCAATTTTATCAGCAATTGCGTCAGGGTCTGCGCCCTCACCTTGTAGCTCTTTAGTGAGTTCTTCTATTGCCGCTTTTAGCTCGTCTATCTTGTCTTTATTTACACCTAAGCGCTGATAAACCAGCGCTTCTTGCGCGCTTTCTAAAAATGTTTGCTCTTGAGGGGCTGAGCTTATGCCTTTAACATCACTTGTTTCTTCATTAGGGAGGACATTAGTTGCCGTAACTTCGCTCAGACTTGCCGCTTTAGTTATACTCGATGAGTTATAGTTACTATATTGATTTTTAAAGGTTATTGTTGTCATTAGCTCAAATCCATTGTTGCATTACATTATCTTAAGCAATTTTGGTTCCAACTAAAAATACCCAGCCTATTTAAGCTTGTGCAGCACAGGCCTGTAACTTTTGTTTATCTATAATAGTAATACGTTGATACCCCAAGCTAATAGCTTGTAGGCTAACAAGTTGTTGCAGTATTTGATTAATAGTTTGGCGCGTTAGGTAGGTCATATCAGCAAGTTGCTGCTGAGATAAAACAAGCGGTGTTAAATGCTCTGTGTGTTCACTCAACATTAAAAGCCGATTACATACTTTTTGTTCAGCGCTTAATAATGCGTGATCTTCCATTGAGGTAAACATAAGGCGTAATTTTTGCGCCAGTAATAAACCAAACTCTTGCCAATATTGTGGTTGTTCATTTAAAAGCTGTTCAAGCGCGCGTTGGGGTACGTAAAAAAGCACAACATCAGTTTGTGCATATACATCATGAGTGCGCAGGCCACCATCAAACAAGGTAACTTCGCCAAACCAAAGTGACGTATCTACAAAACTCAATACGGCTTCTTTGCCTTCGTTACTTACGCCACTAATACGTACCACGCCGCTAAGTACGGCATAAATTCCATCGTGCTTATCACCTCGTAAAAATAATGATTGCTGGGCTTTTAGCGTGAGCGTTTTGCCTTGCGTTAATAAAAAGCTTTTTAAATAAGGGCTGCGGTTTTTAAACCAGTGTCCTTGTTCAATCACCTTTTGCTGTTGTGGAGTCATTATTTACTGCATTTTCTTATTAAAAGGCTGCCTTTCACTGACCAGCTTTTTTGGTAAATTTAAATCAGTTGCTATAACAAAGTCATCATAAGGATCGTTACCTGAAAAAAGCTCAGTTATTAGCGTTTTATTTTTATAAACATTAACGGTTACACCACTGCCCATGCCGCCTGAGTTAATAATATAATAATGATACTCGCCATTACTAAAAAATAAAATACTCTCGCCAATACGCCCTACTTGCCTGTAGTAACTACCAAATGGTGCACTTGGTGTAGCTTCTTTTTCAAGCCCTATGTCATTAATTCGACCAAATCGATAGCTCAATGATGAGTCGTCTTTTGCAACACAAATAGAAAGTACGTTATCAGTAGGCTCAAGTTTATAAGCAATATCTTCACTTGGATTACGCAGCACTTTTTGCATCTTAGCGTTTATATAAGCGGTTTCATTCATTTTACAATGTGTTGCAACTAGCCCTAGTACTAACACTGGATCCTCAACGTTAGTAAATTGTTCTTGTTGTTTTGAATCTGAAGATGGTTTTACTAAATCCTCTAAATGGGCTTTTTTCTGCGAAGACGAAACTTGATCATCACACCCAAATAGTACTAATAAGAAAAAAGAATAAAAGCTCGCTAAAAATTTATTGCGCATAAAAAATCCATCTATGAGAGAACCTTTAAAATAGCGATAAAACTAGCGACTCGCAACTCCCTTATGCGTAATACTTTATAAGTTTATGGTTAAACCATATTCTGCAAAAACTACCTTACTTTTTAGTGATTTATTTAACGATTTTTTAAACAATTATTGGTTTTTTAATAACCTATTCATAAAGTGAGATAGTACCGCCGCTTGATGCGTTTTCATCAATTGCGTTTTACATAATCACTACATCGGCATTTTCGCTAAGTTAGCAAATGTACCTATTTTTTGTTGAGTGACCACGGCCGATTTATTAACTTTAGCCCTTACTAAAAGCTGATTTAAACACCTCATAACAGTGTGTAAATAACTAAATGAATCAATAACCAGCTTCCTTATAATAAAATGTTGTTACACCACCATTTCAAATGGTTTTTTATAACCACCTGTAATTTATAATTTAAATAATATAAAATCCAATAAACATACATTTTAAAAACAATTTAGTCTCATTTTATTAAAACAATAGTTGACCCTATACAAAATTTAAACTAGCATTTCTGGAAGCGCTTCCACAAAGCCTAGTTAAACAGACCTTTCTGGAAGCGCTTCCATACATTTGACAATGTTTATAACTACACAATAACAGCCCCATACAAGCTGTTAATAATAATGATAAAAGCGCGAGGGAAACCGAATGTCCAACCATATTGTAAGAAAAACAAAGATAGCCACTAGCCTATCTCTGATTTTAGGCGCATCAATCTCTTTACCTGTATATGCACAAGAAGCAAATACAGATGTTGAAGTAATTCAAGTTACTGGTTATAAAAGCAGTATTAAAGAGTCGACTCGTATAAAACGCGACGCCGCTGGTGTTGTAGATGCTATATCAGCTGAAGATATTGGTAAATTCCCCGATACCAACTTAGCCGAGTCGCTACAGCGTATTACAGGTGTGTCGATTGATCGTTCAAATGGTGAAGGTTCTAAAGTAACGGTTCGTGGTTTTGGCCCCGACTACAATATGGTAACCCTAAACGGGCGTACAATGCCGGCAGCATCTTTACCTGCAGGCGGCGGTACACCCAGCTCTCGTGCATTTGACTTTGCAAACTTAGCGTCTGATAGCGTTAAATCGGTTGAAGTATATAAAACTGGTAAAGCAAGTATTGCATCAGGTGGTATTGGCGCAACAATTAATATTAATACCGCTCGCCCACTTGATAACCCAGGCTTTGTTTCAAGCATTGGCGTAAAGGCATTACACGACTCAACAAACCGCGTTGGTGATGACATAACACCAGAGCTTTCGGGCTTAATTAGCTGGACCGACAGTGAAGCTAAATTTGGTGCCTCGTTAACTGCAAGTATGCAACAGCGCGATAGCTCATCAACAGGTGCATTTGTAAATCAATGGAATACATCAGCTTTTGACGGCACAATCCCACAAGCTGCAGACGATATTGTTTTGACTAATGCACCCGCTGTTGGCCAGCTTTATTCAATGCCATCAGATTTGCGCTACACCATTGCCGACAGAGAACGTACTCGTACAAACGCGCAATTAACGCTGCAGTACAGCCCAATTGACGATTTAACCGCCACGCTGGATTACACCTATTCTAAGCAAGATTTATTCGAAGCCCGTGCTGAGCAATCAATATGGATGGATAACTACAAAAGCGCGCTAACATTTGACGACAACACGGTAAAAACCCCTATTTACTACCGAGAAGAACGTCGCGATCAGCAAACACGCGATTTAGGTTTAGCGTTTCAAGAGCTAAACCAAGTTAACCAAAACGACTCTATTGGTTTAAACGTTGAGTACTATTTCAATTCAGAATTGAGCTTTATGTTTGATGCGCACAATTCAAAAGCCACTAGCAAACCAGATGCACCTTACGGCAGCTGGGTAAACGCAGGCTTGGGCGCAAACGTAGTTAACGCACAAGAAGTTGATTTTAGCCGCGAACTTCCATCAATGAGTATCGATTTTGATGATTGCCGCCGAAACAACCTAAATTGTAATAACACATTAGATGCCTCTGATGTGGGTACGTCTATTTTAGATTCTAACTTTGCTCGCCAAGAATCTGAAATCACAGAATTTAGAATCCATGGTAAATACGAAATTGAAAACGGTGCAATTGACTTTGGTATAGAGTCTCGCTCTATGGAAAGCCATTCACTGCAATCACTTACACGTAATACAATGGGTAACTGGGGTATCGAAAACCCAGGCGAACTGCCTGATGGCTACCTAAACCCAACAAACTTTTTAGCTGAGTTTGACGACTACGATACATCGGGCTCGTACAACCAAGGTTATACTGGCAGCGCATCGCAAATTGGTTACTGGGCAGGTGAAGAATACGGGTTTAACTTTGCAGCAGATGGCGCATTTGCAACTAACCGCACCATTGAAGAAGATATAACCGCAGCGTTTGTGCAATTTACTTACAACGGCTACATTGGCGATATGCCTTACAACATTGTAATTGGCGCACGCCAAGAGTCTACCGACATTACCTCAACGGCTAATATCGACTTACCTAACGCAGTAGCGTGGGAAGGTAATAACGACTTTAATGTTCGTTTTGGCTCGGCTAAAGAAGATTTCACGCTTAAATCTAGCTACGATCACTTTTTACCAAGCTTTGACTTTGACATAGAAGTAATTGAAAACGTAAAAGCGCGTTTTTCTTATAGCACAACAATTGCTCGCCCAACTTACGACAACTTAAGTTCAGCAGCGACTGTTGGTGTACCAGGTGCCCCTACTCTTTTAGCAGGCTCTTCACCGGCGACAGCGTCAACGGGTAATCCTGGTTTAGTGCCGCTTGAATCAGATAATATTGATGTATCGGCTGAGTGGTACTTTGCAGAAACAAGTTATGTGTCGGTAGGTTATTACACTAAAGACATCGAGAACTTTATTGGTTTAACTCCCATGACGCAAAACTACTACGGATTGCGCGATGCAACAGCGGGTCCTCGCGCTCAAGCTGCCATTGCTGAACTAGAATCTCGCGGACTTGCTCTAACCGATTCAAACTTATTTCAAATGGTTGCCGCAACAGAAAATGGCGTTGACTTTGACTCTATGACTTACGAAGAGTTTGAAGCCGCTTACGATGTAATTGCTAACAGCGACGACCCATTACTAGAATTTACAGCGCAAGTACCTACCAACAATAAAAATGCCACCATTGATGGTTTCGAAATAGCCTTTCAGCACTTTTTTGGTGAAAGCGGTTTTGGTGTGCAAGCAAACTACACCACAGTTAATGGCGACATAGACTTTGATGTAAACGCTGACCCTACTACTACACAATTTGCACTAGTGGGTTTAAGCGATACAGCTAACTTTATTGCAATGTACGAAAACGATGATTTTCAAGCACGTATTGCTTACAACTGGCGTGATAAGTTTTTAAATAGCGCAGCTCGATACGTAAACGAGCCAGGCTTTACTGAAGAATATTATCAAATCGACTTTAATGTTGCGTACAACTACAGCGAGCAACTATCGTTTTTTGTTGAAGGCCTTAACATTACCGAGCAAAACAGCCGCGAACATGGCCGTACATCAGTACAATTGTGGAACCTACAACAGCTAGGTGCACGTTACAATATTGGTATGCGTTACAACTTCTAAAGGTAATACAAAGTAAAGCCGTTAGTTTTTACTAGCGGCTTTTTTGTATTTAAAACAGTATTAATGCTAGTTTAATTGTTATCAACTTTAGGGTGTTAACTCATGACCAAACCAATAACAAAAATAGTCGTTTTAGGTGGTGGCACTGCCGGTTGGCTAAGCGCAGGCTTATTAGCCGCCGAACACCCGCACCTTAATGTAACGTTAGTGGAGTCGGCAAACGTGCCTATATTGGGTGTGGGCGAAGGCACGTGGCCGTCAATGCGTAATACGCTAGAGCGCATTGGCATTAAAGAAAGTGATTTTATAACCCAATGCGACGCATCATTTAAGCAAGGTTCTAAATTTATAAATTGGCGTAACCTAAACGAGGGAGAAAACTACTACCACCCTTTTATGAATCCACAAGGCTACGAGCACACTAATTTACACGCCAGTTGGCAACGTATTGCACCTAACCAAAAATTTGCCGACGTTGTTAATATGCAAAGCTTTGTATGCCAAGCAGCACTTGCACCAAAACAATTACAAACTCCCGAATATGCAGCGGTCACCAACTATGGTTACCATTTAGATGCGGGTAAATTTGCTGAGTTTTTAAAAAATCACTGTGTTAAAAATCTAAATGTTACGCATATTACTGACGATGTAACCGAGGTTATTAACGACGATCATGGCTATATTGCCTCATTAAAAACAAATAATAATGGCGATATAACAGGTGATTTATTTATAGATTGCTCAGGCTCTTGCGCTCGTTTAATTGGTGATCATTTTAATAGTGAGTTTATAACGCAAGATCATATTTTATTTAATAACAGCGCTGTAGCGACGCAAATACCTAATGCATACGCCGATCAACCAATTGCCTCTGCAACACTATCTACAGCGCAAAGTAACGGCTGGATTTGGGATATAGCCCTGCCAACACGCCGTGGCACAGGTTATGTATTTAGTAGTAAATATCAAAGTGATGAAAGCGCAACAAATACGCTAAAAAGCTACATAGCCAAAAGCACCAGTGAGCAACAAGCTGAGCAACTTACCTACAGTGTATTAAAATTCAGCCCTGGTTACAGGCAAAAATTTTGGATTAAAAACTGTGTTGCCGTAGGTATGTCAGCTGGCTTTTTAGAGCCACTTGAAGCGTCAGCACTTGCTATGGTTGAGCTTTCAATTAGCATGATAAGCGAGCAACTCCCGCAAAACCGCACTCACATGAGCCAGCTTAAAACACGTTTTAATGATCGTTTTAGCACTCGTTGGCAGCGCGTTATTGAATTTTTAAAACTTCATTATGTGCTAAGCGAGCGCGACGACACGCCTTATTGGCAAGATATTAGTAATTTAAATACCGCGCCCGAGCGCCTGCAAAACTTACTTAAACTTTGGCAATTTCAGCCCCCTAGCCGCTTTGATTTTATTGAAAACGAAGAAGTGTTTTCATCAAGCAGTTACCAATACGTTTTATATGGCATGGGCTTTAATACACAAACAGTCTCTGCACAAAATACATTTAACGACCCACGTGCTGGGGATTACTATTACCAGCAAAATCGCGAAAAAATAGCGCAGTACTTAAATGGACTGCCAAGTAATCGCGCGCTTTTAAATCACCTTTTATCAAATAATGGGCAGCCACATAATGACTAAAACAAACGCTGTTAAAAACGTAGTAATTGCTGGAGGCGGCACTGCAGGTTGGATGGCCGCAGCAGCACTTGCTAAACTAGTTGGTAACAATATAAACATAACCCTTGTTGAATCTGACGATATTGGCACTGTGGGTGTTGGCGAAGCAACAATTCCGCCTATTCGTACATTTCATAAATTGCTGGGTATAAACGAGCAAGCATTTATGAAAGCCACTCAATCAAGTTTTAAATTAGGTATTAGCTTTGAAAACTGGGGCGATGAAAACACGCATTATATTCACTCATTTGGCGCAACGGGCAAAGAATGTTGGGCGGGTGAATTTCATCACTTTTGGTTGCAAGGTAAAGCACTTGGAATAAACAATCCATTTGGCGATTACTGCTACGAGCTGCAAGCGGCTAAAGCCGGTAAATTTGCGTTTAATCAGCAAAACCCCATTAACTATGCATACCATATGGATGCCACGCGTTACGCACAGTTTTTACGTGAATTTTCAGAGCCACTGGGTGTAAAACGCATTGAAGGTAAAATACAAAAAGTAGTAAAAAACACTAAAACGGGCCATATAGAATCATTGATTTTAAATAATGGCGAGCACATTAACGGCGACTTTTTTATTGATTGCACTGGCTTTAGAGGTTTATTAATAGAGCAAGCATTGCATACTGGCTACGAAGACTGGTCGCATTTACTACCGTGTAACAGCGCCATTGCGGTGCAAACAAAATCAACCAGCGATACCGTATTGCCACTTACCCGCTCTATTGCCCACAAAAGCGGTTGGCAATGGCGTATACCGCTGCAAAACCGTGTCGGCAACGGATTAGTTTATTGCAGCCAATATATGGATGACGAACAAGCCAGTGCGTTACTATTAAATAACATTGAGGGTGAGCCGCTTACAGAGCCACGTATTATTAAATTTAAAACAGGGCGGCGCTTAAAAGGCTGGAACAAAAACTGCTTAGCGCTTGGCCTTGCTAGCGGTTTTGTAGAACCACTTGAGTCCACCAGCATTCACTTAATTATGTCGGGTATTATTCGCTTTATGCGTTTATTTCCGTTTAATGGCATTACCAATCACGCCATTGACGAATACAACAAACAGCTTAAAAGCGAAATTGAAAATATTCGCGACTTTATCGTGCTGCACTACAAAGTAACTAATCGCGATGACAGCGAGTTTTGGCAGCATTGTAACGCCATGGAAGTGCCGAAAACACTTAAGCATAAAATTGATTTGTTTAAACAAACCGGCCGTGTATTTTTAGATGATGGCGACATTTTTAGAGTCGATTCGTGGGTGCAAGTTATGCTTGGTCAAGGCATTGAGCCTAATCAACATCATTTAATAGCCAGCATGATGAACGACGAAGAACTCACCCGTTTTTTACACGGTATTAAACAACAAATAGAGCAACGCGTAAGCCAATTACCGCCTCATCATGAGTTTTTAAAGCAGTATTGCCCAGCATAAAAAAAGCCCTTACTAGGGCGTGTTGTTCTTTCGTGGTTGAATTTGCAGCAGCATATTTGGTTTTTAGGCAAGGCAGAGCCTATGTAGTGTGGTTATTCCCCATAAATAGGCGATAACGTAGCATAAATGCCAAACATGCGCTGCCCGTAGGGTTCTGCCTAGCGGCAATTTACTCTTTGTTGCTCGGTTTTTACTTAGCCCACTAGGTTACAAACCTCGCGCCGCGATTAAATTGCCCCTAGATTGAACAAATTTCAATCCACAAAGATCAACACGCCCTTAGGGCTTTGAGACAACACACAACAACTTTTACGTTTTATTATTCACACTTAACCACGGCGCTTTTAGCGCTTTGTGGTTTAAAGCTAATATCTGCAACTGAAACGCTAAGCTCTTCTGCCGTTTTAATAATAAAAGGGCTGGTTACTCTGGCAAAATCAACGCCCTTTTTAGCAAAACACGTTAAATCTATACTCATGGTTTGCCATGTATTTAAATCAGCATTTTTAAGCTCATTGGTAATATCAAGCTCGCCACCACAGCCTTGTTCGCATTTCATTGCAAGGTATGTCTGTGAGCTAGGTATTTGGTTTACTTTATAGCTAAAGCTAAGGGCCGATTTTGCTTCAATGTAGGCCACTTTGTCTTCGGTAAAGTTACTATTAATTTCGATGTAGCTGGCTGCAGTGCCATCAAAATTAAATTGCATCGCATCTTCTTGAATCGCTTTGTCTTCAGTGCGATAAGTAATGCCGCCAAGTTTTACACTGTTACTTGCTACTTGGTGCTGCTCGCTGTTTGAATTTAAAAACAAACGCCACGGTGTTTTAAAGCTGCCATTAAATATAGATAGCGGCGCAAGGTTACTAATATCAACACCTGAGTCTTCATTTAGATTATTGCCAAGCGTACTTTCATCTTTATACGTTAAGCCAAAGCCATAGGGTAATAATGGCGAGTAATCAGCATCGCCCTTATTTACTGCGGTTTGAAGTGGCGATTTAGGCCACGAGAAAGACAACTTACCTTTAAAGTCGTATTGTACCTGCCCACTTGCATCCGCTAGTAAAACATCTGCAATGCCCTGCCCTTCAGTGCCAGGAAGCCATGCTGCTACAAATGCATCTGACGCGTTTAGCTCGCTGTTAACCCACATTGGTCTGCCCGATATAAACACAGAAACAACGGGTATATTTTGCTGCTTTAATGTTTTTAATATTTTAAGAGAGCGTTTATTGTTACGTTCAAACTCAAGGTTGTCTTTATCGCCATGTCCTTCTGCGTACGGTTCTTCACCAAATACAACAATGGCTACATCGGGTTTGGTATTAAATTCACCCGTTGGGCTTAAAATAGCGTTACCGCCAGCAGCCTCTATTTGTGTTTTTAGCCCCGCATAAACAGACGTTGCTCCGGGAAAATCTGCATTTTGATTATTAGTTCCCTGCCACGTAATGCTCCAACCGCCCGATTGCTTGCCTATGTTGTCGGCCGCATCGCCCGCAATAAGTATGTTGCTTGATGGGTTAAGCGGTAATAAATGGTTGTTGTTTTTAAGCAGTACTAACGACTCTTGTACCGCTTGGCGGGCAATATCGCGATGTACTGGCGCACCTATTAGCTCTAATTTACCTGAATATTTTCGATTTGCAGGGCTTGGTTTATCAAATAAACCTGCACGTAATTTAACGCGTAAAATACGCGCTACGGCGTCATTTATTCGCGCCATTGTTATTGTGCCCGCTTTTACTTGTTTAATTGTATTTTCATAAAGTGGTTTCCAAGCACCCGTTGGCACCATAAAAATATCAAGCCCCGCATTAACAGCCTGCGGGCAACTTTCATTTGTACAGCCTGCAACTTGTCCATGTCCGTTCCAATCTCCTACAACAAAGCCATCAAAACCCATTTTTGTTTTTAACACATCGGTAAGTAAGTATTTATTGCCGTGATTTTTTTTACCATTCCAGCTATTAAACGATGCCATAACCGACTGACTACCTGCGGTTAGGCCGCCAATATAACCTTGTGCATGAATGTTATATAACGTCTCTTCGCTATCAATGTTGTCCCCTTGATCGTCGCCATCTACCGTGCCGCCATCGCCTAAAAAGTGCTTAACAGTGCTAATTACGCGTTTGTCACTTAAAAAGTCCTCATCGGCTCTGCCTTGCAATCCGTTTACAATTGCGGCTGAATACTCACGTACAATTGCAGGGTCTTCTGAGTAGCCTTCGTACGTTCTGCCCCATCGGTCGTCGCGCACAACCGCAACAGTTGGTGCAAACACCCAATCTATGCCAGTTGCCATTACCTCTATTGCAGTAGCTGCTGCAATGCGCTCAATTAATGCGGGGTTATTAGCAGCACCTAAACCAATATTGTGCGGAAATAACGTCGCCCCAATCACATTATTATGGCCATGTACTGCATCAGTGCCCCACATGGTTGGAATTTTACTGCCATCAATTGAGTCATCAACCGATGCTTTATACATGCTCTCAGCAAGTGTTATCCAATCTGCAGGCGTTGCATGCTTATTTGCATTAGGGAAAGAGCCACCGCCATTTAAATACGAGCCAAAACCATATTTACGCATGTCTTCAACACTAATATCGCGAATTTCAGGTTGGATCATCTGCGCTACTTTTTGCTCAAGCGTCATTGTTTTTAAGTACTGTGCAATCGTATTTTCAATTTCAGGCGTTTTAACTACTTTGCTTTTAAGCGTTGGCCAAAGTGATAAATCACCTTGCTCATGCTCAGTCTTTTTTACTACGTCGCCTTGGCTATTATTTGCGTTAATCTCTTGTTTATTACACCCACTTAAAACGCACAATCCTCCAATTAAAATGGGGAGCATGTGTAACCTGTTAGTGTTTAAGCTTTTTTTCATTTTTATAGCCCTGTGTTGTGTCAGTGTGATTTTGTGAGCGCCTATTTGTTATTTAAATTTAACTATTGACCTGTTTAACAATAGCCACTAACCTAAATATGGAAGCGCTTCCTTAAAGTTATTAAATACCATACTTAGTGATTAATCAAATTAAATATGGAAGCGCTTCCAATGATGAATTTAATATACGCTCTATACAAAGCAAACTTTACCAAAAAGAAGCAGAGGTTTTCTCTTAATGAAACAATTATCTTTACCTAGTGGCTCACCACTTTTAGCCAAAAATTTTACTTATGGTGTAGCTACGGCCTCATTTCAAATTGAAGGCGGCGCAGCTGATCGCTTGCCATGTATTTGGGATACCTTTTGCAGTAAAGAAGGCAAAATAGTCGACAATTCAAATGGCGATGTAGCCTGCGAGCACTACACTCGCTGGAAAGACGATATAAACTTAATTGAATCATTAGGTGTAGACGCTTACAGACTTTCGATTTCGTGGCCACGCGTAATGACTAAAAATGGTCACTTAAACCCGACAGGCGTTAAGTTTTATACCGACATTTTAGATGAATTAAAACGCCGTAACATTAAAGCTTTTGTAACGCTGTATCACTGGGATTTACCACAACATATTGAAGACGAAGGTGGCTGGCTAAACCGTAACACCGCTTACGAATTTGCCCATTACACAGATTTAATTACCAAAGCATTTGGGGAACGTGTGCACTCTTACGCCACCTTAAATGAGCCTTTTTGCAGCTCTTACTTAGGTTACGAAATTGGCGTACATGCGCCTGGCATTGTAGGTCGCGAATTTGGTCGTAAAGCCGCGCACCACTTATTACTAGGTCACGGTTTAGCTATGCAAGTACTTGCTAAAAATAGCCCAAACACGCTAAACGGTATTGTGCTTAACTTTACGCCTTGTTATTCAGTTACCCAAAGTGAAGACGATTTAAAAGCCACTGCATTTGCTGATGACTATATAAACCAATGGTACATGCAGCCTGTAATGCAAGGTAAATACCCTGATATTATTAAGCAATTACCTAAAGCCCACCGCCCAGATATTTTAGATGGCGACATGGAAATAATTGCTCAACCACTAGATTACCTAGGGGTTAACTTTTATACCCGCATGCATTATCAAGCAAGCGAAACCGACTTTTACCATGAGCTGCCACATAAAGCGCCAATGACCGATATAGGCTGGGAAATTTACCCTAAAGCGCTGACAGAATTACTTGTATCGTTAAACGAAAAATACACCCTACCGCCTATTTATATTACCGAAAACGGCGCAGCCATGGCTGACGAATTTAAAGACGGTGAAGTAAAAGACAACGACCGTATTGAATATTACCACGAGCATTTAAATGCCCTACATAACGCAACCGAGCAAGGCGTTAAAGTAGATGGTTACTTTGCGTGGAGCCTAATGGATAACTTTGAATGGGCAGAAGGATATTTAAAGCGCTTTGGAATAGTACACGTAGACTACAACACACAAAAACGAACTGTTAAAGCCAGCGGTAAAGCGTACAGTAACCTAATAACTAGCCGATAATTTTTCGGCTTATAACAATAAGAACACACACAGTGAACAAACTCCCTTTATACGAAAAAGTCGGTTACGCCATGGGCGATGCCGGCGCTAACTTAGTATGGCGCGGCGCGCTTGCTTATTTAGCGGTGTTTTACACCGATACATTTGGCATATCGGCAGCCGCCGCTGCCATGTTGTTTTTGGTGGTAAGGCTATCTGATGGCGTAACCGATATTATTATGGGTATGATTGCCGACAGAACGCAGTCGCGCTTTGGTAAATTTCGCCCATGGATACTCTATTCGGCACCGTTTTTGGGCTTGTTTATGGTGTTGTGTTTTACTACACCCGACTTTAGCACCACCAATAAACTTATTTATGCCTACGTAACCTACATAGGTTTAACGCTTGCTTACACCGTAAGTAACGTGCCCTACTCGGCACTTATGGGCGTAATGACACCAGACGATACAGAGCGCACAAAGCTCTCTGGTTTTAGGTTTGCAGGTGCGTTTACTGGTGGCTTATTGGTTATGGGTTTTTTACCTGAGCTAGTGGCATTTTTTGGTGGCGGCGACGATGCCAAAGGCTATCAGCTTACTATGTACTTATTTGCCAGCTTACTTATTATTTTAATGGTTATAACGTTTGCGACCACCAAAGAGCGTGTAACACCGCACGCCTCAAATGAAGGCAATTTAAAATCAGAGTTATTTGATTTAACCAAAAGCCTGCCATTTATAATCCTACCTTTGCTTGCTACCACCCTGTTTTTTTATTACCGCGATTTATACAGCGGTGTATTTTTTGCCCTTGTTATGGCTGCAATGACATTCGTTATTAAAAAATTACTCAATAAAGATAAGCAAAGCCTAACAGGTTCACAGCGCGACATGGTTGATCTTCTGACCAACAAACCTTGGTTGGTATTACTCGGCATTGGTTTTTTAACCATGATGTTTAATGGCATAAAATACGGTGTAATTGCGTACTACTTTAAGTACCACGTAGCCAATGAACTCATGGCTGGGCAATACTTTATAGCCTTATTGGTTGTATCTATATTAGGCGCACTTGCCACAGGTAAACTGGCCGAAATTATGGGTAAACGAAACCTATTTATTGCATCATTAATGCTAAGCGGCATACTCACTACTGCATTTTACTGGGTGCCTAGCGATAACCTGGTTGCTGTATTTACCTTTGGTTGCGCTGCTGAATTTTTTGCCGCGATGATGCCAACATTATTTTTTAGTATGCTTGGTGATTCAGCCGATTATTCAGAGTGGAAAAACAAACGCCGCGCTACAGGCCTTATTTATTCTGCGGGTACATTTGTGCAAAAAACCGGTGGTGGTTTTGCCGGTGCATTAGTATTAGTGGTACTTGCAGGCTACGGCTATAACGGTATGGATGAGCTAACAATTACGCAAGCCCTACCTGGTATGCAGTTACTTATGAGCTGGATACCTGCCGCATTTGCTTTTTTAGGTGCCGCATTGATGCTTATTTATCCGCTTACTTCAGCGATGACGCAAAAAATAACAGAAGACTTAGCAATTAGACGCAGTAATGTGTAAATTAACTTTTAATGATTCTTCACGCTTTATATTTTTATAAAGCGCGAGTAAAAACACATATAAGCTAGGACATCAATGGCGACAATTTATCAAGTATCAGAAATGGCAGGTGTGTCTTTATCAACTGTTTCAAGGGTGCTTAACGACAACGACTACGTAAGCAAAAAAACTAAAAAAAAGGTATTAGAAGCAATGAAAGAGCTAGGCTATCAGCCAAGTTCTATTGCTCGCTCTTTGGCGTCTAGCACTACAAACAGCGTCGGTATTTTAGTTTCTGAGTTGGATGGTCCGTTTTTTGGTCAAATGATGTCAGCCATTGAAGAGCATCTTCGTATTGCGGGTAAACACGTTATTATTACCCCTGGGCACAGTGACGAGAAAAAAGAAAAAAGCGGCTTTGAGTTTTTAATAGGCCGTAATTGCGACGCTATTATTGCCCACGTAGAAGCGGTATCAAACGAGTACCTAATTGAGTTAAGTAAAGGTAAAACCCCTATTTACCTAATGAGCCGCTACGTTAAAGAAATTGAAGAAAACTGCATTAGCCTCGACAACGTAATGGGCGGCTACTTAGCCACTAAAGCCATGATCAACAAAGGCCATAAAAACATTGCGTACATAGCAGGCCCGCAGTTTAAAGAAGACGCGTCAAACCGTTTAAAAGGTCACAAACAAGCCCTAGCAGAGTACAACCTAACCTTTGACGAAAACCTATTTTACATAGGCGACTTTAAAGAAACCGGCGGCAGCGACGGCTTAAGGCATTTTATTCAAAATAAAGCGCAAATAACCGCCCTTGTATGTGCCAATGACGAAATGGCATCGGGTGCTATGAAATACGCCCGCGAACACGGTTTTAACCTGCCAAAAGATTTAGCCATTATTGGGTTCGATAACGTAATTTTTACCAATTACCTCTACCCAACACTGACTACAATAGATAACCCAGTACCCGAAATGGGCCGAGCTGCGGCTAACTTAGTGCTTAAAGACATTTATAAAAAAAGCGGCATAACAGTAAAGCACGTGTTTCAGCCAAAGCTTATTTTAAGAGACTCAACACCGGATATTAATTAACTTTAAACCTAATTTAAATCTAGTTTAAATCTAGTTTAAATCTAAGTTATGTAATTCATTACGCACCCACTGCGTATCTAAATATTGCTCTACGTGCTGCTGCGCAAACTTTAAAAAGTTACGTGCAGCATGCGATATGTGCCTATCTGTTCGCATTACAAAATACCAATGACTCGCTAAATGAGCATCGGTTACGTTTAAAATTTTAAAACTAGTATCGTCTGTTGCAAGTACATGGCGTGATAAAACCGCAATGCCCATCCCCGATGCGACCGCGACTCGTATTGCTTCATTACTTGCCATTTGCACGCTATCGCTCAGTACTAAGCCTCGGCTTTGCAACTCGCTTTCAAATAACATACGTGTTGCTGAGCCATTTTCTCGAAGTAAAAAGCGATACTGCATTAAATCTGTTAATTTAACGGCTTTTACGTGAGCTAACGGATGATTTAGCGGCACTATAAATTCCAGTGGATTATGCAAAAAGCGCGCAGCTTGTGCGTGTTCAAGCGACGGCGGGTGGCTAAATACATAAATATCGTCCTCTCCTCGCTCAAATCTATCTAGCACCTCTGCCCTGTTACCAATCTCAAGAGGAAGCTCAACATGGGGATGTAAATTACTATAGGGACCAAGCAATTTTGGTAAAATATATTGCGCTGTATTAACCATGGCAATTTTACAACGGCCGCGCGAACCACCATTAAGCTCGGTTAAAAAATCTTGGTAGTCTTCAAAATGTCCAAATACCTGTTGGCATGTTTTAAACAGTTCAAGCCCTGCATCGGTCACGTGTAGCTTTTGCTGTTGTATAAGAAGTAGTGGCTCGCCTACCGCTTCTTGTAATCGCTTTATTTGTAGCGATACCGTAGGCTGTGTTAAGTGTAAGCGCCTTGCGGTTTCGCTTATTGAACCCGTTTTAACCACGCTCATAAATACTTCAAGCAACCTAAACGATATATGCCGTAAATCCATACCTACCTCATAATGTACCTAATAATAGTTACCTAATAAGCAACTCATAGATAAAAACCTATAACTAACTCGTATTTATTTTATTATTTACTATACAAAGTTTTATCTACAATAGCGCTACTTAATTTACCAACTAGTAAGGAAAGCCAGTGCCAGATATTGTTGTTATGTTTTTTATTTTAGGATTAGTAGCGGGTATTTTACGCTCTGATTTGGCCATTCCAAAAGCCACCTACGACACATTAAGCTTATTGCTCATGTTAACTATTGGCTTAAAAGGCGGTATGGTGCTGCACGGTAACTTAAGCTGGCAACTACTGCCCGAAATGGGATCGGTTATGCTCCTTGGTGCACTTATACCCCTTATGCTTTACCCTATTTTAAAATACGTGATTAAACTCTCTGTTGCTAATAGCGCCAGCATTGCCGCACATTACGGCTCAGTGAGTGCTGGTACATTTGCTGTTGCGCTCGCCTATGCCGAGTCGGCTAAATTAGTAGTAGGCGCAGAAGTAACCCTTTATTTAGTGATGCTAGAACTCCCTGCAATTATTGTTGGTTTATTGCTTTACCGGAAGCTTGATAAAGAAAACGGCCAAAATAATGAGCTGTCGTTAAAAGTCCTTTGGCACGAAACTCTCACGAACAAAAGCGTAATTTTGCTCATCGGTGGTGTCGTTATAGGTATGATGTACGGCACGGTGCAAGGCAGCCAAGTAACGAGTCTTTTAACCAGTAGCTTTAAAGTTGTACTTGCATTATTTTTACTAGAAATGGGTTTAGTAGCCGCGCAAACTCTACGCCCAATCCCTTGGAAACATTGGAAACTAGCGGTATTTGCTATTGTGACCCCGCTATTTTTAGGCACAATTGGCACAGCAGTCGGCACACTTTTAAATTTAGAATTAGGCTCGGTAGTTATTTTAGGCAGCTTAGTAGCCAGCGCCTCATACATAGCCGCACCCGCTGCAATAAAGGCGGCAATCCCTAAAGCCGATATTGGTCTTGCTATGCTGAGCTCACTCGGTGTAACTTTCCCGTTTAATGTGATTGTTGGTATTGGTTTATATCACCACTTTGCACTAGCAATGCAGTAAACGAACAAATAAGTATTAACAATTAAAATTTATTACTTTAAAGCTGTTAAGCCCATTTTATAAGGGATTAACAGCTAAATTAAAAAAGCCATTTTATAGTAAATACAATGGTCACTTAATCGTTAATTTTTTATGTGGGCTCAAAAAAAACATCTTTTTCCACCCTTGGTTTTGCGTTGTAAAAAGCCACGGCATGGGCACTAACGATAAAATAGAATAATGCACATGAGGCTGTTTCCCTGCGGCATTTCCAGTATCGCCCAGTAAACCAATTTGACTGTTTATGCTTACCACATCACCTGTACTTACCGAGTAGTCATTTAAATGCGCAAAATAATGTATACGCCATTTAGGCCCAAGTACTGCAACCGCTTTACCACCTCGGGTTAGCTCACCTGCAAATATAACAACACCGCTTGTTGAGGCAACTACGGGGGTATTTTTTGTGCCAAAAATATCAATTCCTTTGTGCACACCCGACCTACCCCAAGGCTCGTACCAAAACGTGTTATGGTTCCAATCTTTACTTGTGGCACCTTGTACCGGAATCATTATTTTTTCGGGAATTAGCAAGCCTATAATTAATAAAGTAGCTATTCCAATTGCAATCCACTTAAGTGCTTTCAATGCTCTATCCTTGATATTTAAATAACTTATACAGGTAAATTATTAGTTATATTAACTGAACTCATCATGAGTCATATTTATGGTGTTTTATTTGAATGAAACACCCGACTAACATGTACTAAGCTGATCAACTTCAAAACAGGTTTGATAAGTAATTGAGCACTGCCCGCTATAAACAGCCATGTGCCACTTTCTATTAGTGAGTCATTTAAAAAGAAAAAACTGCCAATTAAAAACCACACAGCAATCAAAAAATCGTTAAACGCTCCCAGCGCTTCATATCGTCGCTGAATGGTAATATGCTCTTGCCCTAAATCTAAAATAAACTGATTACTGGAATCCATAAGTACTGCTCACTCTTTTATTTCATAATTTAAAAAGCTTGTTTTCACAAGCTAAGCCGCACCATACAATAACAAAATTTACGCAATAAAAAACGCTGGCCAATGCGAATCAGCCAACGTTTTTATTGTTTGTGCAATACTTAACTAATCGTTTATTTTTTCTCTTTTTCTAAACGCTTTTTAAGACTCAATGCTGCATCGGCGGCTAATAAGCGCATAAACTCAGATCCATTGCTTTGCTCACCTTGGCCTGCGCCTATGACAATTTCAGGCACTAAACGGCTATTACCTAAGCTTGTAAATAAAGCAGTTTGAATTTTAACCTCTGCTTTTAGCGTTTCATCAAATACATACTTTGGATCAAGTGCAGCAGACTTAGCTCTTAAACGAGCCTCAGCTAAAACATCCATACCTAATGCTTCTAAACGTTGTTGCTTTAAAATCTCTTCTTGCTCTTTTGCAAGCTCCGCTTTTACAGCCACTCGTTGCTGCGCAGAAATAATGGCATTTGCCTTAATTCGTTCAGCATCAATTTGCTCTTTAATTTTTAGCTTTTCAGATTCAGCACGTTGCTTAGCAATTGCTTGTTCACCTAAAGCCACTTCAGTACGTGCTTGTTGCTCAGCTTTTTTAAGATTTTGACGCGCTAGTGCTTCATCAGCAGCTGCTTGCTTTTGGGCTTCAAGGCGAGCATTTACTTTGCTTTCGTAGTCAATATCAATAATGCTGGCATCAACGACTGTAATACCATATGCGCCTAAAATAGGAGCGTTGCGTAGCGAATTACCTTCGTCATCCACTTTAATATTAATAGTGACACGTTGCTGTTTACTTAAATTACCTAAATCGTCAGATTTATCGCGCTCACCTGTACTAATAATTTGTTCAGTAACAAAAATACCGTTGGTTAATTGATCAGCAAAATCTTGGCTTAATTGACCATTACCACCAGAGTAATGTTGCTCTACCGACATCATACGCGCCGACGCTTTTACATTTTCAGTGGTTGCACGCATTAATAAATTAGATATTAATGTTTCTTGTGAACCAAACTCTTCGTGTATTTTAAGTAAACCACGTAGAGCACCCGACTCAGCTGCTGGTACATTGCCTGGTAACCTAAAACGAGAAACACCTCGTGCGCCGCCCGTTGTGGTATCTAAAAATCGAATTGGTATTAACGGCACGATTGCGCTTGCTGTTGCACCGGCATCGCCCGTAAAATTAATCGAAATTACTTTTTTATAAGCAGATGTACTACCAAACGCTTTTAAATAAGGGCCGGCTTGATTTATTACGGTTAAGTTACCTGTAAAAGCCGATTGATGTACTAAACGCTCATCGGCTTCATTCCACGAAACAACTTGCGATGTAAGCGTTGCAATTACCGCCAATACAACAACAATTGATGACACTATAATTACATTACGACGACCAAATCGACTCATAAATGAGTCACTTTTTACTGCTGGGACTGCTTTTTCGCTATCCATTTTTATTACTCTCCATGTTTAATTTCTTTTTAACAAAGTAAATAATTTCCTGTTCACTCAAATGTGCGCAAAAGCTACCAGAGCGATGTAACTCAACAAATGTTGCAAGGATTTCTTCTTTACCTTTAGCTGTTTTATCTTGGTTTTCTTGTGTTTGATTTTTTTCTGTTAGTTGAGTGATTAGTTCATCCACTATCGTATCTTTATCAAACAGTACGTTGTATTCCTTGGATTTTCTTACTCGACTTTTATTTATATTGCTGTAAATTACATAAAGCGCAACGCATAAAATAATAACAAGTAAACTTAACCCTATAATGTAAAAAATCATAAGCTCTACTTAAATTAGTTTAAATACTTAACGAGCAATAACAATTGTAAATATTGCTATACAAATGTTAAGCCGATAATTTTACAGTAATGCTAGGTAAAAAACAGATTAAAAAGTGTTTAATAAATAAAATAGAGTTTAAGCTGTAATTTAAAAGCCGGAATAAAGTGATATTTTTGATTATATTAATAAGTTACTTTAAGTAATCCATGCACAGTAGCGTTGGGCAGCCAGAACAATAAACGCGCTAATAAATCACCTTTATCTAAACCAGTGACTTTTGACGTAATTTCAATACAATTTGATAAAAGAGGCTCTTGCTCACACACTTTTAAAAATTCAAACTGCCAAGATTCAAGCGCTAATGTACTTAATTTATAATTAATACGAGAAAAAGCGACAAAATTTAATTTTGCTACAGGCATATCATATCCATCATGTAATTGGAACTTTTCCATCAATGGTATAATTGGGTAAGCTAATTCAACTAAACGTAAACAAGGAGGTGTTTTTACAGTAAGCTTTTGTTGTAGTATCGAAAAAAAATCTAATACAGCGAGTTCATCTTGCTCTCCTTCAAATCCTTTAGCTAATGATACCTCCGCCTGCGCTCGCTCAACACGAGAAATTTCAGCCGGCAAAGAAAAAAAGGCTTCCTCCTCAGAGCTATAATTACCTTCTGGGCGAGTACTTTGAAGAAACAGTGAAAATCCAGCACCTAAGTCATACAAGCTTGGCTTTTCCGAGGGAAGAGTAACAATGTATGCTTTTGCAAAATCTGCAAAAACTATTTCCCCCATAAAGCTCTCAAGAGTTGGATATTCAGATTTTAAGCACTCAACTAAGCGCATAACATACCCTGCAGCATATATGTTTAAGCGACGAAAAAATGTTGATCTTTCTTTACTTTCGGTTAATAACTCCCAAGATAAATCAGTATGTGCAGAAGCTTGCATCACTTTTTCTCTAAGATCGCCACGTACAACTAACATCGTCATCATCCATTCTTGTGTTTTCTTCAGCGTTACTTCATTCATACTTTGATCTAACCATATGTTATTTAACGGACTATTGGAGTAGAGAGTGCTATTGTGTCATTTATTGTACTAAAAATATTATCTGTGCTTGGCATGGCACCTCTAAGAACTGAACGCGCTTTATTCAATTCAGTCACTAACGTAGGAAAGTCAGGTATATTGGCATCCCATTCTAGTAAAGTAGCAATATTACCGCCAGCAAGTGACTGAGCCAGTCGATATAAATACCACACTTTTTCAGGCACGGGTCTGTCATGCGTATCAATAAGGCAGTCTCCCATTAATGTAGGTCCTGCTAGGTGTATCTGCACAATGTGATCATGAGGGAGGTTTTTAATAAATGTTTCAGGGTCATAACCATGATTATAAGATGACACATAAACATTATTTACATCTAGCAACAGTCCGCAGTCAGTTTGATTAACTAGTTCTGATAAAAAGTCCCATTCAGTAAAAGTATTTTGTTGAAATTCTAAATAACTAGAAGGGTTTTCAAGTATTAATGGGCGTTGTAAAAAATCTTGCACATAATGAATTCTTGAAACCACATGCTGAAAACTTTCCTTAGTTAGTGGCATAGGTAAAAGATCGTGACTATTAACACCCATTGTACCTGTCCAACAAAGGTGATCTGAAATCCATTCAGGTTCGATTTCATGAGCAAGTTTTTTTAGCTTTTCAAGGTATACCTGATTTAAGGGATCTGTACTGCCAATGTTCATTGACACACCGTGCATTACAATCGGTTTTTTTGCACGGATTTCTTCTAATACGTGACGAGCATAGCCATAATTATCAATAAAATTTTCACTAATTATTTCAAACCAATCAATCCCCCAGTCTTTTTCATTCATGAGATAAGGGAAATGCTGTGTTCTTAATCCAACCCCAAATCCCAAAGGCTCTAAATTAAGCATATTTTTCGTCAAAATGTTGGTCCTTATAAATGAGTAAAGCCCCCATAAAGGAGCCTTACGGTTTATAGCTGTGTAATGGTGCACTGAATTGATTACACTAATTTTGCTATTGAAAAAATCGCTTAAGTTGAAGGCGGTAATACCAAGCGAATATCAGATGGTGCCGGCGATGAAGGAATATGAATGGATTTATTATGGCCACTACCTTGCACTTTCACCAAACCTTTTGCAGCACAGTAGCTGCGCCATGCAACATCGTAAACAGCTTCACCTTGGTGATAAGGCATAGAGTTTTTTTCAACAACAGTAGGAGGTAACATATCTCTTGCAACTAATTCTGGCCATTGTATTTCTTGTCCATGAAAGTGTGGGGCTTCACCAAATTTATATAACTGCATTTCATAATTAGCATCACTTTGTGCAGGGTAAAGTTGTGATGCTGAAATAGGCACAGCGCAACCTCCCAAACTGCCACATAAATTATCTGCTGGCGCGCTTTTTAATCCTGCTGCCGCAGAACTACCGCAATTACCGCCACCCGTTGCGCTTTGCACAAAGCCACAACCACCTTGTGTCTTACACTCGTTCGACCCTTTACAGCTGTGATACGCCAATTTATCAGCACACACATTCTTATCATCACCACTACTTTCATCTATCGCCATACCTTGACACGCATGATACAACTGTTGTTTTGTTTGATTTTCAATGCCTGTAACTAGATCAGGACAACGACCCGTAACAGCCCAACAAATAGAAACACGATCTCCAGAGCCACCCATCGCAGGCGAAGGAAATTGTGACTTAGGATCAGCCCAATATTTGTTCAGTGATGTTGTAATTCCTTTAATGGTACCAACAGCAGAAGAGCTAAAAATAGTAAACGTATTATCTATTTCTGCTGGTGAACCTAATCGATTTAAAGCCGCTGCAATATCGGATGTTTTAGGTAGGTGAGGTGCACCATCAATACCTAGCATTGCATCATTCCAAGGTTTATCTGGGTTATTTTCATGCCATACATCCCAGGTAATATAATCATCTTTAGCTATTAAGCTTTTAACTTCGTCGAATAGTTCAAAATGATCTTTCCCCCCATTATCAAAGCGCGCTTGAGCAGAGCCTGATGCAGCCGCTGTAGGATTTCCTTGATCATCATACCCTGGGTAATCTTTAATTAAGCCCTCTTTACTCGGCTGAAACTTAGATTGCACGCTACTGAGCATACCCGCTTTTTTTGTTTGAGCTTTCTCAAACGAAACCGCCCAAGGCTCGGTTACCCAACGTTCTATAATCGTTTTAACAACATCATCACCTTCACCTTGGTCAGTAATAGCATTAATATTATTGATGAGCTGTAGTTTTACGTTATTCAAATCTTGAGTTGTACATTCTATTTCAGTTTTAATACCTGGATACTGCTTAGCTTCTCTCGGTGGGGTATTATTGAATTGATCTCGCTGTAAGCCATTGTCTTTTGCAGGTGAAATTAAGTGCGATAGTAAATGACTACCATCGGAATAAGTAATCTCTAAGTAATCCCAATAACACAAGTACATATGACCAATAGAGCCAAATAATGGTAAATCAGTTTCTCCCATACTCGGTGTAAACCAATTAAATGGCGCTGATTCAAAATACTTCGTTCCCACATCGCCGTTTTTCCGCTTTACTGGAGGGTTAAATAACATCTCATGTCCACGCTCAGCTTTTTCTTCAATCGCTAAAAAAAGATCGACCTGCGCCTCATTCATTGCCCTCAGCTCTACTGTTAACTTACTTAAATCAGGATCTTTGCCCTTCCAGTCTGTAAAATCTAAGATATGCGGTATTAATGTTGAATTTGCTTTATAACAATGCCAACCATAATCGTCGCTTTGTAATGCTTTACTTGTAAAAATAGGCGTGACACCTATCGTGCTAGCCATATTAGAAGCTAACTGTAGATGCAACATCTCTTCAATAAAAACGCTGTATACCTTATTAAACACATTTTCATTGGTTGTTAGTGGTTTTTCCTTAGTTGCGGCCGTTGCACCAGAGCCTGGCCACCAGCGCCCAGTGTAAAGTTTACTTCCGGCACTGTTAATTTGATGCATTCCCTTTATAGAATAAAGCGATACCATATAAATCGGAATAGTGAAAAGCTCAACATTTATAGCAGCTTGAGCTATTGCTTTTACGCACGCTAAATCGGCTTTGAGGTGACTAATGTTACGGTTTTTAAGTTTAGTTATTGCTTCTTGCTGCATTGTAGTTTTCTCCTAGATATTAATACCCCGAACACCTTAAAAACTTAAACACGGATCATTTAAGTATTTTTAAATATGTTCCTTCTAAAATACTTTAGCGTACGGGATAACATCTTACTATTACACCAATATTACATGCGTTACAGCTGAGATTAAAACCACATAACCAAATGATTTATAAGGATATTTAGTTAAAAGCAAAAAAACCACGGTAGGTATTAACCTAACGTGGTTTTTAATGTTGAACATTTTGTCGTTTTATCCAAAGCGCTGAAAATAGCCGCTTGAGATAGATTTATTATCCAGAGTTCAGGTTAATTAGCATAAATAATTAACATTCATACTTTAAGGAGAAACTATTCGCATGGCCCCCAATCAACACCGTTTTCACCGCATTCATACAGCGTTGTTCCATCTTCTCGGCGAGTCTCTCTAAACCATTGCCCTTCAATTGTTTTAATAATACGTACGTTGTCTGTGGTTTTGTATTTACGCCAAAAGCTAGCATCAATAGATGTTTCGTCATCAAACTTATAGGGCATAGCAGCGAGTACAGTAACTAAATCTTGAGTGTCTAAATCAGCAGCTTTGTCTTTAACATTTACCCAATCAGATAATGTTTGAAAGTCGGCATTTTCCTCTCTAAAGGCAAAGTCAGTTTGGTAAAACGATCCCGACTCAGTATAGCTAATGCTAAAACCTCGCTCGAACGGTGTATCTAAATTAGAACTAACGCATTCATCCGCTGTTGGGAAGTTAACCGACGGGCTTGTATTATCAACGCTGTAACGCACATTGCTTTGCTCAAAACTAACGTTCTCAATACTAGAGCATCGGTAAGTACGATCGACGTTAATGTATACATCATCTCTAACTCTTAATTTTCCATTTAACGACTCTTCGCCCCAAGGCGTATCTATTGATTGAAGTTGAGTTAAAATAAAATCAATTTTATCGAGTTCGTCTGTATTTTTAAGCTTTACTTGCTCATGAAAAAACTCAGTGCCCGCAAAAATAACTTTGTCGCGGTACCATGCATTTTCAAACCCATACTCTGCATCTTTTGCTGTGTCTTGGTAAATCACTGCTCTTACTTCTTCTGCATCAGGAAACTGAGCATCTAGCTCTTGCTTGAATTTATAGGCCGCTTTTAACCCCTTAACAATTGCTTGTGCTCTGTCGTAAGCTTCGCTGTCGTTAGTAGCGATAAAATCTGAGTAAATTTGTTCCGTCGACAAATTATAATGCGCAACCAAGTTTTGCATTACATTTGTTATTTCGCTTTGAAGGTTTGCAAGTAGCTCAATATTTTCCTTAAGTGCATCACAACTTAAATTATTGTTACCACTTTTTTGTAATTGAAGGCTCAACTGCTCCCAAATAACGGTTGTTAAAGGGGATATATTTCGAATATCTTCATCAGTCAAAGCCTCAATTGAGGGCGGAAATGACATTTGATACGCTTGTGTCACCTCTCCTAAATCCTCGTCAATTGCGCCAACAGGTACATCAACATACATAGTTGAATACGGCACACACAGCGCCTGCTCTTCTGTAAAATTAAAACTATAATTACCCGATTCTTCAGAGACTACAGAAGGTTCTGTTTGCTCGTCAAAAATACCATCGCCATCAATATCTAGCCATACTATTGCACCAGATACATAGCCATCAATAACCTTTCCAGTAAGAGAGATGGTGTTAACTTCTACTGGGTCTACCTTCACTGGGTCTGCATTGACTACTACAGACTCTGCAACGGGCTCTGCAACGCTCGCTTTATCATCGCCGCCACATCCAACAAGGCCTAGCGTAAACGCTAATGAAATAGCTAACTGACTTTTTTTAAAAAACATACAAAGACTTCCTTTTTTGTACTTTAATTATTATTAAAAATCATATTGTTATAAATTAAATGAATTATTTTTATAAAAAATAAGTAATACCAATCTGCTTATATATGAGATCTATTTAACGTTAAGAAAATCACGCTAGAACTAGGCAAAAATTTTTGTATCTAGTTGTTCTAAATAAAAAATTTTTAACGACGTTATAGTGCAATGTAGCTCAAAGATTTATGCAGATTGGTATAAATTTAAACAACAGAAATTTATTGAGTTTTTATGGGGGGATGGCAACAAGTTAACATGCCCTGTACCTATATCATTACATGGAATGTTAATTTAAGCACTTATATTTGTTAATTAACCTAAACCCTGGTTAATATATTTACTAAGGAATTGAATTATAAAGATATTTAAGCTTTTTCTCTAGCCAGAAATTCTCAGTGGAAACAAGACGAATTTACGCTTCAATAGCTGGCCTATTGCAAGTAAATTCAACGCAGTTAGCGCTGAAAATAGCTGCTCGAGATAGATTTACTATCCAGAGTTCAGATTAATTAAGCACAACGAGAAGGAGCTGTTACTTTCTAATTCAGGCTATATGTACCTAAAGTTAGAGGTTTGCATAGTAGGTGGTTTTTGTAAACGAATGTGTTTTAAATGCAAAACCCCACATTAAGTACTACCTAACGTGGGGTTTTGTTATTCTCGAAAACGTAACAGCCCATCAATGGCTATAAAGTTATTATTAAAGAGCAAGCTCTTCTTTAGCACGAGATAAGTTGTGCGATACCATTGTGCTGTTAGATAATTTTGATGCTTCGTATAAATCAGCAAGTGCAGCAGTGTCATTATGCGCTTTTAAACGTGCAACACCACGGTTGCTTAATGCGAATGACGTAAGTTGGCGAACTTTAAATCTAGGGCCATCTGCGTCTTTTAAAAGCGCGATTGCTTTAGTACAAATTGCTTCAGCTTGCGCATAATTTTTTGACTTAACATTCAGTGCACAGTTGTTAAATGATTGCTCAAGTGGCTGTGGCGCTGTCGCAGTTTCAATAACCATTAATTTGTAATCACTTGCATCAGCTACTGCAGCTACTGCAGCAGCTGAACATGTAAGTAGTGAGCTAAGAGCGATAGTTTTGATAAGTGTAAGTTTCATGGTCGTAGTCCTGTTATGCCAATTGTTTAAATTAGTGAGCGTTTTTAGCCTCAAGAAAATAGCTTAATAACAAGGCAAAAATTATAAAATATAGTCGTTCTATATAAGTAATTTTTAACGCAGTTAGTGAGTTATTTAATTCGCTAAAATGATCATGTTTTAATAAAATTGGTATTAGTTAGCCGTGCTTGTTGCCGACAACTGAACTTTAGAGAATTAACACAAAAACGACAAACGATTAAAACAAACCTAATAAGTGAATAAATCTAATCTATAGACTTTAGTCTAATGCCAAACTACTAATTTACGGCAATTGGTATTTATACAATCAGCAACCAAACCAACACCTTATTTAGTACGTTCAAGCAACTTAACTACTTGGGCTACAACCATTTCTGGCTCATCATTTTGCGGTTAGTGATAGCTTTTATTTGTTATTACTATTTCACCTTGAGGAAATGCATTAGCCCACTTTGAGTGTAAGTCGCCCCACATTTCACGCGCTTTGTCGGTAAAAAATAATACAGATGGCTTTTTGTACTTTTTAACTGAGGCAATTACTGTCACGGGTATGTCAGCAATTTGTGGATAATCAGGTAGTGGACGTTTTGACCAAAAATCTAAATACTGATTCGACATTCCATTTTCATATCGTCGAGCTTTATAGCTGCAATTTCTTTTTCAGCGCTTGGTAAATCAATCGAGCGGATAATAACTACATCGTGCTCTTATATGCAAAAATCGATTTAATATAGTTAAAAATTTAGCCTCAAATTAATGCGCCACCCACTTTACAAAAAATAAACAATTCGATAACATCAAGGCTTGTTTTCTATACAGGTACGTAACTATGAAATTTTTAACTTCAACAACTATGTCTTTATTGTTCGCATTGCCATTTTTGGCATCTGCTGCTGGTGATAAAAAAGTAAAATGTGAAACAACAACAAATCAATTAGAATACTATTACGGATTAGCAAGTTGTAGTACATTTGATGGTCATTTTTTGAGTGAATATGTTTCTAAAAGTTATAGCCAATGGTATACAATAATTCAGGACAAATATGATAATGGTTCATGGAAAAACTACCGTTGTAGTAGTAACTTGCCTAATTCTGCATACGAAACAATATCAAATGAATCCTGTCAATATACTCCAAAAGCAAGTATCAACCGACATTATGTAGAAGAAAGTTACGATAGCAGAACAGATACCACATACTATGCTGCAGGGGTTATAGTTGCTCAATTTACATTTAGCGATAGAGATGGCGAGATTCAAAAAGTAGAGAAATGGGTAAATGGCCAAAGTACAACCAAAAGTCATGTTGATATTACATCAGCCTCTGAAGTTAAATTAAAAGTAACTGATAACGATGGCAATGTAACAGAAACATCAACTACAGTTTACCCGCCTATGATGCAAACATGCTCTCGCGGAGGCCAACTCATCTTATGTGAAGGTAATTTTTAATTATTGTCTTTAACGTTTTCTCTGGTCATTACTGACACGTAAAGCCTGAGCTTAAGTCAGGCTTTACGTAATTTTAATATTTTCCAATATGGTTTCAAAAAATTGTACCCACTGTTCATAAATCATCACGGGTTTTGTGGGGCTTCTCATTATTTTCTACCTTCGTGAATATAGTTTATCCTATCTTATAAACCAGCAATCTTCTGTATAATCTGATTTATCTAGCACATTCATTATATAACCACTCTAACTTAGGCATCATTCAATCTCGTACGATAAACCAAAAAACACAAAAAAGCCCATATTAGGCGCTAACCTATTATGGGCTTTTTTACTCTCGCTATCTATATCATGCTTTTAATAAGCACTTTATAAAAAGACCTTATAGAGATAATTCTTCTTTAGCACGAGTTAAGTTGTGCGATACCATTGTGCTGTTAGACAATTTTGATGCTTCGTACAAGTCAGCAAGTGCAGCAGTGTCATTATTCGCTTTTAAACGTGCAACACCACGGTTGCTTAATGCGAATGACGTAAGTTGGCGAACTTTAAATCTAGGGCCATCTGCGTCTTTTAAAAGCGCGATTGCTTTAGTACAAATTGCTTCAGCTTGCGCATAATTTTTTGACTTAACATTCAGTGCACAGCTGTTAAATGATTGCTCAAGTGGCTGTGGCGCTGTTGCAGTTTCAATAACCATTAATTTGTAATCACTTGCATCAGCTACTGCAGCAGCTGAACATGTAAGTAGTGAGCTAAGAGCGATAGTTTTGATAAGTGTAAGTTTCATGGTCGTAGTCCTGTTGGTTAAGCCGTGCTTGTTGCCGACAACTGAACTTTAGTGAATTACCACAAAAACGACAAACGATTAAAACAAACCTAATAAGTGAAGAAAATTAACCTATAGACCTTAGTCTAATACGGTTAGCATTTTTCTATATATTTAAGTAGCTTACGCACCAACCCTTGTGTCTGAAATAGCTATCTTACGTTTTAGAACGTATATAATTATTTATGCTTTTATTTGGTCCGTTTTATTTTAAGCATCTTGCCTTAGCGTAATTGAATAACAATCAAAAAAATTTATACATTTAATCACATGCAATACTAAGTCATGTATTTATAATTTCGACTCTAGTAACTTTTCATCATTAATGAATTAACTGTTTTGAAACACACACTTCCCTTTTTGTTTTTATAAGAGGAAATAAAAAGCGTGTGAAATACAGCTATTTCACACGCTTTTAAAAAATTATATTTAACGGATAGTTTTGGCTACTTTACCAATACTCAAACCCTGAATTAAAATAGAAAACACCACAACCGCATAAGTGAGAGCTAATAAAATATCGCGCTCGTTCCCATCAGGTAACTGCAATACCAGTGCAACCGAAATACCACCACGCAAGCCACCCCAGGTTAAAACTTTCCATGCGCCAGATGGCAACTCTAATTGCTTATTAAATGTAGTGGTTGTTATACCCACAACGATTAAACGTGCGAGTAAGGCGATTAAAATTGTTAACCCACCAGCAATAAATAAATTACTCGAAAATGCAATCATGACGACTTCAAGCCCTATGAGTACAAATAAGATGGCATTTAAAATTTCGTCAATTAACTCCCAAAACAAATCAACGTAATGACGTGTTTTGTCGCTCATAGCGATACTACGGCCATGATTGCCCACCATTAACCCCATCATTACCATTGCAAGTGGGCCCGACAAATGCCAATGGCTTGCCAGTGCATAGCCACCAATAACGCCCGCTAAAGTAAGTAGTACTTCTTCTTGATAACTATCAATACTTTTGAGTAAGTAATATAAAATACCACCTAATACCAAACCAAAAACAATACCACCACCCGCTTCAACCGCCAACGTGTGCGCTACATAATAGGTTGTAGGAATATCACCACTTGATAAAACACCCAATAAAAGCACAAAAATAACCACGCCAATACCATCGTTAAACAACGATTCACCCGCAATCACGGTTTCAATACTTTTAGGCGCACCCGCAGATTGTAAAATTCCCATTACCGCAATAGGATCGGTTGGCGAAATTAATGCACCAAACAGTAAACACCAAATAAACGCTAAATCAAAACCAAGCAAAGGAAGTACTAAATAAAGCGCGCCAGCAATAATAACTGTAGATAACAACGTACCAACACAGGCTAAAATGCCTATTGGCAATTTATAGCGCCTTAAATCGCTAACATTATTAGTTATTATTTAGTAAGTCCGTAAACTTGTGTTGTTAAAACGCAAAAAAGCCATGTTAGGAGTAAACCTAACATGGCTTTTTTGTACTGTCGCTATTTTATATCATGCTTTAATAGGCACTTTATTAATAAATTTTATAAAGAAAGCTCTTCTTTAGCGCGAGTTAAGTTGTGCGATACCATTGTACTTGTAGACATTTGGTTTGCTTCGTATAAATCAGCAAGGCCAGCAGTGTCGTTGTTCGCTTTTAAACGTGCAACACCACGATTGCTTAATGCAAACGATGTAAGTTGGCGTACTTTAAATTTAGGGCCATCTGCGTCTTTTAAAAGCGCAATTGCTTGTGTACAAATTGTTTCAGCTTCTGCATAATTTTTTGACTTAACATTCAGTGCACAGCTGTTAAATGATTGCTCAAGTGGCTGTGGCGCTGTTGCAGTTTCAATAACCATTAATTTGTAATCACTTGCATCAGCTACTGCAGCAGCTGAACATGTAAGTAGTGAGCTAAGAGCGATAGTTTTGATAAGTATTTTCATGGTCGTAGTCCTGTTATGCCAATTGTTTAAATTAGTGAGCTTTTTTAGCGTCAAGAAAATAGCTTAATAACAAGGCAAAAATTATGAAATATAGTCGTTCTATATAAGTAATTTTTAACGCAGTTAGTGAGTTATTTAATTCGCTAAAATGATCATGTTTTAATAAAATTGGTATTAGTTAGCCGTGCTTGTTGCCGACAACTGAACTTTAGAGAATTAACACAAAACCGACAAACGATTAAAACAAACCTAATAAGTGAATAAATCTAATCTATAGACTTTAGTCTAATGCCAAACTACTAATTTATGGCAATTGGTATTTATACAATCAGCAACCAAACCAACACCTTATTTAGTACGTTCAAGCAACTTAACTACTTGGGCTACAACCATTTCTGGCTCATCATTTTGCGGGTAGTGATAGCTTTTATTTGTTATTACTATTTCACCTTGAGGAAATGCATTAGCCCACTTTGAGTGTAAGTCGCCCCACATTTCACGCGCTTTGTCGGTAAAAAATAATACAGATGGCTTTTTGTACTTTTTAACTGAGGCAATTACTGTCACGGGTATGTCAGCAATTTGTGGATAATCAGGCAGTGGACGTTTTGACCAAAAATCTAAATACTGATTCGACATTCCATTTTTCATATCGTCGAGCTTTATTGCAGCAATTTCTTTTTCAGCACGAGGCAAGTCAATCGCGCGCATAATATCTACATCGTGCTCTGATGCAGGCTCAATTAACATCAACGCTTTAATCTGATTAGGGTATGTTGCAGCAAATACACGCGCAATATAAGCACCATAAGAATGCGCAACATACACAACAGGCTCTTTTATTTTTAGTACTTGAAGAAGTAACAAAGCCTCAGCTGCATATTCTTCAGAGCTATAATTTTTCTTTATTTGTGCAGAGCCGCCATTACCAATACGAGAATACCGTATAACTTTAGCGTGCTTGATAAGTGATTCAAAAACCGGATCCCAATCACTTAAACCAGCAGAGCCGCCCGCTTCAAGTAAAATAGTATGTTTACCTTTCCCAGCTAGCTCGTATTCAACGTCAAAGCCATTTACTTGAACTTTATCCAGCTCAGCTAAAGCGCTATGTGAGATGAAAAGTGAGCAATAAATAATAACTTTTATTAATGGTTTCATTGTTATAAATGGGTAGTGTTATTAAAATAATCTCCAATGTTAGATACTTTTGTGTATAGTTTCTAGTAATATTAAATACAAATGAAATTAGAGCCTTTAGAGTTTAAAATGCGTGAATATGGCACCAAAGCGTGATGTGGGTTTTGTAGACCTTGAAGCAAAGTACTTTCTCGGTTTGTACGTAGTAATACACTGGGACGACAACCAAGCTCCATTTAAGCAGCTCATTATCGAAAACGGTCACAAATTCCTAAAAGCCGCCAACCCCAACTGACCAGTTCAACTAATTCCAATAAATGGTGATTGCACGTTGGTTGGAAAAATAATATTTACAGATAAGTCGCTTTAACACAATTAGTAACAATAAATTAAAGGAATAATTATGTTTTTTGAAGATGCTAATAATCGTGCTGTGTTAGAAGGTACGCTAAATAAATATTGGGATAATGAAGATAGATTACAATTTAAAAATGACTTTAATATTGACGATAATAACTTTAGCCTTTTTGTTGACTCATTATCGATAATTAAAGAGATTTATAACCAGCCTAAAACTTGGGATGAATTTACTTTAGTTCATACGCAGCTATCGACTAAATTAATAGAGAACTGCAAATATTTCAATAGCTTGGATTCTTATTTTGATACGGTTTTAGAGAACTCTATAGAAGTCATATACTTGTGTTGTATAAGGTTATTTTACGAGGTCGATTTTAGAAGAAATGAAGAACTCGTGTATAGCACTCTTTTCATTGAGCAATCCTTAGAAAAAATAAGAGTTAATGCTGCTGATAATTCCAAGAATGAATATCCCAGCTCTCACTTCAGAAAAAAAGTGAATGATATAATATTTTCTGTCCCCTATGATATTTTGAAGAGCCTATTCAACTCAGAAGAAATAAAGTTACTCTCTGAATTCGATAAAAAGAATGAGATTGCCAATTATACGCTTGGAAAAATTGATTCCTATGCAGATACAATTACCGAAAGAATAAATAAGTTTAATAATGAACTAAGCGAGAAAGAGCAAACCGTAAATAGCTTAAAAGAAACGTTAGATAAACAAGAAACTGCATTTAACTTTGTGGGTTTATATGACGGATTTAATAAACTGCTAAAAACAAAAATTTTAGAATCTAGGATACTGTTAGGCTCATTGGTTACAATGGGTATCATTATGATAGTTCCATTATTATGCACTATTTTTGGCTGGCTACCTGAAAACATATTGAAAGACGAAGAAGCAATTTCTCACTTGTTGAAACTAGTTCCATTTATTTCGTTAGAAGTATTACTTATTTATTTTTTTAGAGTAATACTCCAAAACTATAAATCAGTAAAAGCCCAAATACTTCAAATTGAGCTAAGGCAAACACTTTGTCAGTTTATTCAAAACTATGCAGATTACTCAAAAGAGATTAAAAAAGATGATCCTACTGTTTTAGAAAAGTTCGAAAATCTTATATTTAGCGGGATTATCAGCGATGCTGAAAACCTCCCGAGCACATTTGATGGCATGGATCAGATAGGTAAACTATTTAGCACACTTAAAGGTAAGGGATAGCATGGAAAAGCTCATTAAAAGAATTTGTATAACTGCTGCAATAGCTGCATTAATCGCTCTAGGTACTTTCATCTCTCATTTTGGGCTAGGTTTTGCATCTAATATTGGTAACTGGGGGGCAGTTGGAGATTTTTTTGGCGGTGTACTAAACCCCACGTTCGCCCTACTCAGCTTAATTTTAATTGCTTATACACTAATGCAAAATAAAAAAGCATTAGATCAAGGTGCCTTAGCTATAAAACAAAGCGAGTTAGCAATTCAACAAGGAACCAAAGCAATAGAACAAAATGAAAAAGCACTTCAAGTAAGTAATGAAGAGTTGGCTCTAACTCGAAATGAACTTGCTAATTCAGCAACAGCATTAGAAGAACAAGCGAAATTACTCGCAGTACAGAGCTTTGAAACAACTTTTTTTAATATGTTGGAATTGCATAATAATATACTTAAAAGCATAGAACACAACCCTAATAAATCTTGGAAATTATTTTATAGTAAATTCGACAGAGGAATAATTGCTCACACTGAAAATATTGATTCATCAGGCAGTAGAGCTATATATTCATTAACAAAACAACTTGGTAGCCTTATTTCTAACGACAGTACAGGTAGCAATGCATTACAGGTATTTGATATCATTTTTGCATATGAAAACCAATCCTTTGGAAGCTTTTTTAGAAACCTTTACCAAGTATTAAAGTTAATACAAAGCAACACGAATGACTACGAAACTCACAAGAAATATAGCAATATTCTTAGAGCTCAGTTTTCTAATCAAGAGTTATCATTACTATTTTTTAATTGTTTAAGCTCAGAAGTTGACGGCGGGCAATTTAAAGAGCTAGTTATTTACTTTAAACTTTTGGAACATTTAAATATTAAATACACTAGTACTTTTAATATATTTAAGATAACAAGCCCAGATATAATGCTGACAGCTGAACTTGTTGAAAAATACCTCGTCATTGATGAGTCCGGAAAACTAAGTACCTCTGCATTTGGTGAAAACCCTCAACTTATTCAATATTGCAAGGGCAAGGGGTATTTAAATTAAAATGGTGAGTCAAGCTCTTAAAATAGGCTTTAGCTTCAATATCAACAATAAAAATATTTATTAAAGTATTTAACAACTAAAGAAGTTAATAAAAGATGGTTTTAAGTAAAACAAAGAGCTCTTTTTATAGAAGGCTATTAATCGCTAGCTTGATTGAGCGTGGGTTTAATACTATTCCTAAAATAATGAGTGAAATAGAAATTCCTCGGCGAACAGCGCAAGATACAATCTCTGCGCTGGAGGAATTAGATATAGAGTGCGCTTTTATAGGCGCTCCCAAGAACGGCTACTATGAAATTCGCTCTTGGGGGGCTATTGATAAAAGCTGGGTAATGAACAATACCGTTAAGTTAATGGAAACACTTAGCTATTAACTTTTAAAACCTATATTCCTTTTCTGACTTTCCACTGTAAACAAAGGTACTCTAAGTTTATATAAGCTGATTGATTTCGTTGTTTTACTTCAACAATATAAGGTCTAAGATAACCATGAATATTCAAAACCATTGATGAAAGAGAACTGTATAAGAATTCTTCATCATAAATATTATGCCTAACCCCTGCGGCCATTCTTTCTAATTCATTTAAAACTACTCTTATGGCATTAGCTTCATCTGTACTCATATCTTTTATTGCGTATTCTGAAAGTGGTTTGTCTAGCCTATTATCTAAAAGTACAGCCAAAGTCTTCAATGAGTCTTGAAATAGTTTGTTTTCACTGAGTCCTTGAGAAAAAGACAAAGACTTTTCAAGCCTCTTCTCTTTTTTTTGAACCTTAATACCATAAAGAGCAACTAGTGCAGCTAATGGTATTGTAATTGGCGCGATAGCCGCAACTTTTAGTAAGAAATCATACATATTTAATTTTAGTCTACAGAGCTATTGAGTTTAGATACATTACAAACATTGGTATGGTTATTCGTCTTTTTGCCATGCTGACTTTGCTTTTTTTAATTCCTCTTTATACTCAGATTTTTTTTCTTTTGAAAAGAGGCTTTTAATTGTGCTCTCTAAGTCAAAGATCGATTTTATGTGTTCTTTGCATTGTTGATTCATTAAAAAGAAACTAAGTATGAAGGGTTCTGTAAGTTTTGTTTTATCTTCCTCATATAATAACCCGCTTTTTTTTAAACTATCATATAGGTTCTTAGATTCTTCTTTTATCGCTTTTAAATAAGAATCAGGATACTTATCAAGATGAGAATCAACTCTATTAGTTTCAAATGGCCTGTCATTTTCAAATGGACTATGCAAATTTAACTCATCATAAGTAACCTTATTGATTCGATTAGACAGTATTGCCTGAGATTTTTTGAGCCGTTTTGTTAAATCAGTTTTGTACTGATTAATCCCTCCCGTATCCGATGCTACATTTACTGGGATGGGAAAGTGCTCAGGCCATTCATCAAATATCCTATCTAACGAGTCATCTAAAGATTTACAAACCTGTGTGTTTATTTCTTTTATTTTATTATTGTATTCAGTAATTAATTCTTGTAATTCTTGATTCATATAATTTCCAAGTAACCTAAAGTCTTTGAATAAGGAAAGTTTTTTAATTTAAAATATTAAAGCTAATAAACTATTTTTCTACAGTGTAGTTAGTTTCATCAGGTTCTGTTAGTGTTCGGTCATAGCGTGTTACATCAAAATGCTTTTTATAATCAAAATCATGCAAATTAGCATGGATAATTTCTCTATGAGGTATAGATATTAAAAATTTGCTTATATCTGAACCCTCATGCTTTTGAATTTTTTCTAGTACTGGCTTGTAGTCAATTAGATAGATAAGATCTTTCTTCTCATCGTCTCTATAACCACTGACAAGAGGGAGTACATTTAAGTCGTTACTGTCTATTCCGGTTTCAACCACATAACCTATATAAACTTTACTGTTCGATAAAGTAAATGCAACCGGTAGCCCTTTCTCCCAAGAACTGAAAATTATTGATGAGAATTCAGGAGTTGAATCTTTTTTTGCTGCTAATTTCCATGTTTCATAAAGTAGGTTTTTTTGATAATCAGCTCTTTTGATTGCTTTTGGAATTATGTAGGATAATAACAGTGTCATTAAATAAACAGCAATGAGGTTTATTCCACTTGGGGTATTACTCACTTCTGGCATTAATATACTTAAAAACTTTTTAAAACTGCTTCCTAATGTTCTGCCAAACTCTGTTACTCCAAATACTGAAACAATAATATAAGAGATACAAAACAGTCCTAGCCCCCAAGAGGCCGCTAACAAGAAGGTATGGTAACCTTGGGACTTTTTATAATCCGTTATTGTAAAGTAAGTCCTATTACAAAACAGGTGTCCTGCGATTGTGATAACGAGGATGAAAATTACGGTAGGTTTTATCATTATTATTTTCGAGTATGAATAAACAGCACCATATAGGTGCTGTTTTAGGTGCTAGGTATGGCTTCTTTTGCCTTTTTCACTTGTTGCTGTACAACAGTACTATTGACGAGTGAATCAATATCAACAATAAAGTAACTAGTACCTGACATTTTCACTGATATTTCATCTTTTTTAATTTGAGTAGTGTCACTACCTGATGGCTTTACTATTTTACGTTTAAAAATACCCATCACTACCTCCTAAAACTACTTTTTCATTAATATGTAAGCAGTATTTACATAGCTAACACCCATATAATGAAAAGATTGTATTTATCATATTTGGTAGCATAGTACTAAATAAGACCCATAGCAACATATAGGGATACATAAAACACATACAACAATCTAAATATTGCATGAGTAAGTACAAATTGAACTAACTAGTAATCATCTTGTTTAGTTTTAGCTATAAACACTTTCTGCTTAATAGCATTTGTTATATAAAATTAACTTTAGTCATATTTCATACTGCGGTGGCTTTATATCTTTCAATTAATTATCAAACCTCAATTTCACTCTTTAAATAAATCCAACTAACACATCATTTCTCACCCAAACCTATAAACTCCCTCGCCCATATGCCATAATCTAAATAATTCATTATTTTAGTAACTTGGCGCGTATTTAGGCGCTTTTAAGTTAACTACTCAGGGTTTTCAGCATGGCATATCAAGAGCAAAATCAAGCAACAATCTATTGGCACGACTACGAGACTTGGGGGGCGAGCCCTCAAAAGGATAAGCCGAGCCAGTTTGCGGGTGTTCGTACCGATCTTGATTTAAATATAATTGGCGAGCCACTTATTGAATATTGTAAGCCGCAAGCGGATTACTTACCTCACCCTGAGGCGTGTTTAATTACGGGTATTACGCCACAAGTAGCGATGAAAAAAGGCTTGGTTGAAGCTGAGTTTATAGCAAAAATTCATGCTGAGTTTAGTGTACCAAACACCTGTGTTGCCGGTTATAACAGTATTCGGTTTGATGACGAAGTAAGCCGTTATAGCTTTTACCGTAATTTTTACGACCCATACGAGCGCGAATACAAAAATAACAATAGCCGCTGGGATATTATTGATTTAGTACGTGCTTGTTACGCGCTGCGCCCTGAAGGCATTGAATGGCCGTTAAAAGAAGACGGTAGCCCAAGCTTTAAGCTAGAGCATTTAACAGTAGCCAATGGTATTGAACACGCCGCAGCGCATGATGCGCTAAGCGATGTAACCGCCACTATTGCACTGGCTAAACTAATAAAAGAAAAACAGCCAAAGCTGTATAACTTCTTTTTTGGGCTGCGTAATAAAAAAGCCCTTGCTGAATTGGTTGATGTATTTAACATGACGCCGCTGGTGCATACCACGTCGCGCATACCTGCAACACAAGGCTGTACAAGCTGGGTTGCACCAATGAGCTTTCATCCGGTAAATAAAAACGCGGTTATTTGTTTTGATTTAACCCAAAACCCGCAAGTACTCATTGATTTAAACGTAGAAGATTTACGCAAACGTTTATACACCAAACGTGTAGATTTAGCCGAGGGTGATTTACCTGTTGGTTTAAAGCTGGTGCATTTAAACAAGTGCCCTATTTTAGCCCCCGCTAAAACATTATTGCCTGAAAACGCCGCCCGCCTTGGGATTGATCGCGAGCAGTGCTTAGCTAACTTAGCTATTTTAAAAGCCAATACCGACCTTCGCGATAAAGTAACGGAAGTGTTTAACAAGCAAGGTGATTACAGCGCAACAACTAACGTTGACTACTTACTTTACGATGGGTTTACAAGCCATGCCGATAAAGCTAAGTTTGCGATTATTCGAGATGCTAAACCAGATGAATTGGCTGGATTGAAGTTAGACTTTGAAGATAAAAAGTTTAATACCTTGTTGTTTAGATACCGCGCCCGTAACTGGCCAGAAACGCTAAACCAGCAAGAGCTTGACCAATGGCGCCAATATTGCCAAAACAAGTTAATGCACGGCGAAGATCAACCATCGATTAACGCGCAAGATTTTATGATCACCCTTGAAAACCTAGCGCATGAACATGACGACAGCGAAAAAAATCTTACAATTTTAAAGGCGCTGTATAACTACGCACAAAGCATGTAATTCGGTGTAGACGTAGAGCTTGCTCACGTGAAAAGCGCAGCTTTTAATATCTTTGTCATTTTAAAAACTGTGTTTTTATACGCAAGCAAGCTTTGCGTCTACAAGTAAAAAACACAGCTACATTTTGGCGGTAGACGTCGAGCTTGCTCACGCGAAAAGTGCAGCTTTTAATATCTTTACCATTTTAAAAACTCTGTTTTTATACGCAAGCAAGCTTTGCGTCTACAAGTAAAATCACAGCTACATTTTGGCGGTAGACGTCGAGCTTGCTCACGCGAAAAGTGCAGCTTTTAATATCTTTACCATTTTAAAAACTCTGTTTTTATACGCAAGCAAGCTTTGCGTCTACAAGTAAAATCACAGCTACACTTTGGCGGTAGACGTTGAGCTTGCTCACGCGAAAAGTGCAGCTTTTAATACCTTTACCTTTTTAAAAACTCCGTTTTTATACGCAAGCAAGCTTCGCGTCTACAGCGTTATTTTTTATGTAGTGCTTCAATGCGTGCTAGTAAGCTTGAGGTGTCGTATCTGCCGCCACCAAGTGCTTGTACGTCGGCGTAGTATTGATCGACCGTTGCGGTCATTGGTAAAGTCGCGCCGTTGTTTTTAGCTTCATCAAGTGCAATGCCTAAATCTTTACGCATCCAATCTACGGCAAAACCAAACTCGTATTCACCCGCCCACATTGTTTTGTAGCGGTTTTCCATTTGCCACGAACCGGCTGCGCCTTTAGATATTGTCTCTATTACTTTTTCGCCGTCAAGCCCTGCTTGTTTGGCAAAATGTAAGCCTTCGGCTAACCCTTGTACTGCGCCAGCAATACAAATTTGATTAACCATTTTACAAAGTTGTCCCGAGCCAACGCCGCCTAACAGTTGGCTAAAACGGCTAAACGCCGCCATAACTGGCTGCACTTTAGCAAATACGGCTTCACTGCCACCTGCCATAACCGTTAATACGCCATTTTCGGCGCCAGCTTGTCCGCCCGAAACTGGCGCATCTATAAAGTCGACATTTTGTAGTTCAGCTTTTGCAGCTACTTCGCGGGCTACTTCAGCAGAGGTTGTGGTGTGATCAACCAAAACAGTGTGCGGCAACATGCCCGCTAACACGCCGTCGTTGCCATACACTACTGAGCGTAAATCGTCATCGTTACCAACACACATAAATACGATATCGGCATTGCTGGCAGCTTCGCGCGGGGTTGGTGCAAAGCTTCCTGAATGTTCTGCAGTCCACGCTTGTGCTTTAGCTTGAGTGCGGTTATAAACGCATACGCTGTGCCCTGCTTTTGCTAAATGCCCCGCCATTGGGTAACCCATTACGCCTAAACCTATAAATGCGACTTTCATTGACATAAAAATGACCTATTTAACTGATAACTTAGAAACTAGGCTTAGATTATGTCAACCGGCTGATAAAAAAGCGAATGAAAATCTTTATAAAATTTCCTTAATCGGAAATGTAAGTAGGTAACCTATGGATAGTATTTATCAATTTAATGCACCACTTTACAACAGCGAAAGCTTTCCTCTTAGTAAGCTACAGGGAAAAACCATACTGATTGTTAATACAGCGAGTAAGTGTAATTTTTCGGTGCAATTAAGTGCGCTTGAAAAACTATATCAAGAATATAAAAGTAGCGGATTTACAATATTGGCATTTCCGTGTAATCAGTTTGGTCAAAATGAGCCGCTTGATAATTTAGCCATTAAAGACTTTTACCAAGATCAATTTAATATCTCGTTTGAGATATTTGGTAAAGTAATGGTAAATGGGCCAGAAACTCACCCGTTGTTTAATTATTTGAAATCACATACTCGGGGTATTTCACAAAACCGTGCAATTAAGTGGAACTTCACTAAGTTTTTAATTAACTCGCAAGGTCAGCAGGTTGCTCGCTATGCGCCGCGTACTAAGCCCGAAACACTTAAACAAGTAATAGAAAGCAACCTACTGCAAGCAGCAAAGGTAAACACAGCAAAAAGTGATAAAAGAATATCGCCTAAAACACCTATATTTACTTCGCTTAAAGCTTAAATTAGTAGCAGGAGAACTAATTAGGCACGTTTTTGTAAAGTAGTTTAATGTTACTATTATTTTTCCTTAAGCGTCGGAGCTATTACCATGAACATTGCTTTTTTTAGTACTCAAAAGTACGAACTGCCTTTTTTTGAACAAAGTACACGCGATAATCGTGATATAAAAATAACGTATTTTGAGCAAGCTCTAAGCGAACAAACGGCTATTTTAGCAAACGGGTTTGATGCCATATGTGTATTTGTAAACGACACCGTAAACGCCACGGTTATTGAACAACTGGCAAGCCAAGGCATAAATACTATTTTGCTACGTTGTGCAGGATTTAATAACGTTGATTTACCTGTAGCAAAAGCACATAACTTAAAGGTATTACGCGTCCCAGCTTACAGCCCTGAGGCCGTAGCCGAGCATTGTATTGCACTTATGCTAACGCTTAGCCGTAAAACTCATAAAGCGTATAACCGCGTACGCGAAGACAATTTTGATTTAAACGGATTACTAGGCTTTAACTTGCACAATAAAACCGTGGGTATTGTAGGTTGCGGTAAAATTGGCCTTGCGCTGTGCAACATTTTAAATGGCTTTGGCGCTAAAGTATTAGTGTGCGACCCATACGCACAACCTGGCAATTATACAATTACCGATATAGACACCTTACTTAGCCAAAGCGATGTAATTTCTTTGCACTGCCCATTAACGGAACAAACTCATCATTTAATAGATGATGAGGCATTTAGTAAAATGAAAACCGGCGTTATGCTTATTAACACCTCTCGCGGGGCACTGCTTAACAGCAAAGCGTGCATTAATGCACTTAAAACTAAAAAATTAGGGTATTTAGGGCTCGACGTTTACGAGCAAGAGTCGGAGCTATTTTTTAAAAACCACAGTGACGAAATAAACCAAGACGATATATTTTCGCGCTTAGTGAGCTTTAAAAATGTATTAGTAACGGGCCATCAGGGCTTTTTTACCCAAGAAGCACTTACAGAGATTGCTAATATAACAATACAAAATGCACTTGAAATAAATGAAGGTAAACCTCTAACTAATGAGGTTTCATAAAGACTTTGGCTATACCTAAATTTTAGGCACAAAAAAAGCGAATAAGCTGAGCCCTATTCGCTTTTTTGTTTAAAAATTTACTTTAAATAGAGCTTAACCAAACGCAACGTTTGCAAATACCAAGGTCATTAATATTGGACAAACAAAACGAATATACTGAGCAAACCAGTAATGTACGCCTGTTGTTGCTTGGTGTAATTTATTACCACGCTGCCACATCCACCCTACTGTAATAAAGTAAAATAAACCCATAAGCGGTAATTGGTATTGAGTAAATAGCATAATGACTAAGCCAAATAACCAATCAAAATTTAATATAATGGCGCTTGCACACACAAGTACAACGGCGCTCACTGCCCACGTTGCTTTGGTGCGACTAACGTTGTGATTTTCGACTAAAAACGCTACCGGAATTTCAGTGGTCGATATAGTTGACGTAACCGATGCGATAGACATTAATACAAAAAACAATAAACCAACTAATAAGCCAATTTCGCCCATGGTGCTAAATAGCTCAGGTAAAATAGCAAAAATAAGTTGCCCTTCGCCAATCAATTTACCACCACTAAATACTTCAACACCGTTGTGTTGCGCCACATAAATAGCAGGAATAATAAGTAAGCCCGCTAAAAACGCGACACTGGTATCGAGTAAAGCAACACCTGCGGTGAGCTTTGGTAAATTAGCATCTGGCTGTAAATACGAGCCGTAAATCATCATACAGCCCACACCTAAAGAGAGCGAAAAGAACGCTTGCCCCATTGCGGCAATAATTAAATTAGGGTCGAGTATTTGGCTAAAATCAGGAATTAAATACGCGGCAAAGCCTTCGCTTGCGCCATCGAGTGTTGCAATATAGGCAATTAAACCAACTAGCAGCACAAGTAACAGTGGCATTAAACGGCGCGACCAAGTTTCGATTCCCGATTTAACCCCTTTTAAAATAATACTGGCTGTTAAAATAAGCATAAGCGGCGTAAATACAAAATTACGCAGCACTGAGTCACTATGTAAAAACTCGCTTGCGCCTGTGAAACCTAAAAAGGTTGTTATGGGTTCAATAGCGTATGAGAGCATCCACCCAGCTACTATTGAGTAAAAACTTAGCATAACAACTGCGCCCGCAAGGCCTATATAACCTGCCGCAGCACCAACCTTACGGTTAGTGTTTTGCCATGCATCGCCCAATGCTTTTACAGGATTAGCTTGTGCTTTGTGACCTAAATAAAGTTCGGTATACAGCGCAGGAAGCGCAAGTAAAAATATAACAATAAAGTAAACCAGTAAAAATGCACCGCCGCCATGGTTGGCCGCTTGCGTAGGAAAACCCCAAATATTACCTAAACCCACTGCTGCGCCAGCAGCGGCTAAAACAAAACCAAGTCGGCTTTGAAACCCATCACGCACTTGTGCCATACATCTACAAATCTGTTATTATTTTGATTATTGTGAATTAAACCATATTTCATGCCAGCTGAGTAATAAAATTGTACCCAGCCTTTATTAGTGGCGTTAACCGCTCACAATATCAGCGACTTCTTTTGCTTTAGGGCTTTTATGACTGAACACTATTTTAAAAACGCCTTGAGTATTACTTCAACTCAATTGGCAAATTTGTCTTTACCGAGTAACAGTATTTTATTATTTAATGCTAAAACACTTGAGCTTAGTGACTTTAATTTACCCGATTGCTTAAGCCCATTTGAGTTAACTATTATAAACCGCCGTAAAAGCCCGCCAGCTAAGCAAGAGTATTTAGCGACGCGGTTATTGTTAAAACACCTTATTAAAGTAGCGCAGCCGCAACATGCGCACGTAGCCCTTAATAAAATGAGTACCGAATTTGACGAAGCAAGCTCAAAGCTGCAAATACATGTGAGTGGTGATGTTATTAATACCTGTATTTCGCACTCGCATGGTTTAGTTGGGGTCGCGCTAAATCTTGATAAAAGTGAGTTTGGTTTTGATATTGAAAAAATAAGCCTAAAACGTCCGTTTGAAAAGCTTGCTAAGCATTTTTATCATAATGATGAAATTACACTTATCACCGAGCCTACTAATACCCAAGCCCAAGCAGATACGTTTTTTAGAATTTGGACATTAAAAGAGTCACTTGCTAAAGCCACCAGCCGCCCTATTGCAAAATTACTTAGCCCCAATGTGTTTGACGAATTACATAGTGCAAAGCTGAGTGCTTGCAGTAATCGCGTTACTGTAGCTGATAGCAGTGACAGCAATGTTTGTTTTGATGTGAGTGTGGTGCATAAAAAAAGCATCGACTGGCGATGCTTTTTATTAAATGACTTTATTAATTAATTTTGTTAGGTAACTTTACTAGTTGATTTTCCTGAATAACGATTACTTACGCAGCAAAATCATTTTCTAATAAACGGCTATGGATAGACTGTACTACGTTATCTGACTCAGTTTGCTCTACTAAAAAGCACAGGTTGTGCTTACTAGCACCATGACAAATTAATCGAATGTTAAAGTCTTTTAGTACACTCATTAAGTTCATTTCGTGTTGGCGTAATTGAATCTCAGAGCCAATAAGTGCCACCAATGTTAGGTTGTTTTCTACCGAAACATGGCAAAACTCTGCAAGCTTATCTAGGCATTCTTGATCAAGCTCTGGACGCGACGCGTTTTGCGCATTATCAAGCGTTATAGCTACACTGATTTCTGATGTGGTTACCAAATCGACCGATATATTGTATTCACTTAATAGTGTAAATACGCGTGCTAAAAAGCCGCTTGCTAGTAGCATTTCTGGGCTTTTGAGCGTAAGCAATATTTGGTTTTTACGTTGCGTTACTGCGCGTATACCTGGTTGCTGCGATTTTTCGCGCTCAATCCATGTACCGCCACGCTCTGGCTCTCGGCTAGAACCAACAAACACGTTAATGTGGCTACGGCTTGCTGGTAAAATAGTTGCTGGGTGCAATACTTTTGCGCCAAAGGTTGCCATTTCAGCGGCTTCGTCAAAACTTAAGCGTGCAATAGGCGTCGCTTTTGCGCACAAACGCGGGTCGGTGCTAAAAATGCCCACTACGTCGGTCCAAATATGCACGCTTTTAGCGTTGATTGCTTCAGCTAATAATGCAGCACTGTAGTCAGAACCACCACGTCCAAGCGTTGTTGTTTGACCGTATTCGTCACTGCCAATAAAGCCCTGAGTCACAATTACTTGAGCGTCTAATAACGGGATTAAATGTTCTTTAGCAGCTTGCGCTGTGGCTGCAACATTAGGCGTTGCTTTACCAAATTGGCTGTCGGTTTTAAGCACCTTGCGCACATCAAAGCGATCGGCGTTTAAACCTTGTAAACGCAGCACCTGAGCAAACAAATACGACGATAAACGCTCGCCAAAGCTAAGTAGCTCGTCGTGTTGCTGATCGGTTATTAGTGGCTCTTGAGCCAATGTTTGAAATGCTTTTAAGGTTTCGTTAAAGCCAACCGCTAAATCGGCATCTAGCGATAATTCATCTAAAATAGTGTGTTGAATAGCAAGCACGCCATTTATGTGTTCTTGGCGCTCACTAGGAGTAATGCTTGATTTACACAGTGCAACTAAGTGATTAGTTACGCCGGCACTGGCGCTCACGGCAACAATACGTACGCTTTTATCTGCAACAATAATTTCACTACAGCGACTCATCGCTTCAAAATTTGCAACACTGGTTCCGCCAAATTTGGCAACGATGTAATCTGATTTTGCGCTTAACTCTGTTTGAGGCACTGTTTGTGGCACTGATTGGGTAGTCATTTAGTCTCCTTTCGCGATATCCAAATCGCAATAAAACAAGAAGAACTTGGCAAAGGAATGCTTGAAGATAAGTCCACTGCCAGAAGCTCTCCACCTATATTGGTGACAGTTTTGAGGATTCAGCCCCATAAACCGAAAAACAATGACGACGTACCATTATTTTCCTCGGCGAGTACTTCCCTCCTTAATGATCATCGGCTTTCGTCGCCTAACATTAAGTACCTAAGTATCGCACCTCTTCTGAATGCTTTATTAACCAGTGGCTAATAAAACAAAACCCCACTAAGTAGCGGGGCTTTGAAAGTTATCGTTTAGACGTCTAGCTGTCAAGCATTTAATAATTTATGAGTTAAATAAAACTGCCCATGTAATACGAGCCCGCATATCCAACCGTGTAACAAATTAATAAATGCAGCGATAAACGCAAGTAGCTCATAAAGGTAAGCGCTTTAACTTTACTCATGGCAATAATGCCCGCAGCCGAACCAATAATAAGCATTGAACCACCCACGCCCGTTGCATACGTAAACGACAACCAGTGTTGTTGGCTCATTACTATATCGGCTTTTAATAATGCAGCGGTAAGCGGTACGTTATCGACCCCTGCTGATAATATCCCCATTAAGTAGTTTGCGTATTCTGGCGCCATTACCGTGTATAGGTCGGTAAATTTACTCAACATACCAATTTCTTTAAGTGCGCCTACAAGTAAAAGTACACCTACAAAAAACAATAATGTGTCGTATTCTATATCGCGAACAAAATCGATTATGTCTTTGTTAATGTCTTTTTTGCGCATTAAAAATTGCGCTACTAAAAACATCACTGATAAGCCAAACAAAAAGGTTAATAGAGGCGGTACGCTGTAAATTACACTCAGCGTAAGTGTGCTCACTACGGTAGATAAAAATATAACAGCAATGGTAATGTCGGTTTTTTCGATGCGGGTTTTACCTGCACCAGCAAACTCAACACGCCCTTTCATACCGATAGACAGTAACGCGGCTAGCAGCATAACGCTTGCAAGTGCTGGCGCTATAAGTAGTAATAAATGAGCAATGGTTACTTTACCATCTAAAAATATCATCAGTGTGGTTACATCACCTGTTATTAGCGATACCCCACCTGAGTTAACCCCAAACACAATAAGCGTGGCGTATTTAATAAGCTTTTTAGGTTCAAGTTTTAATGACATAACAACCGCGAGCGATATAAGCGTAGCCGTTACGTTGTCTGAAATCGACGAAAACAAAAATGCAAAACCACCCACCAAAAACATGAGCTTTTTTTCGCTAATACTTTTTGGCATAACACGGTGCACAATGTTTTCTATAAACCCCTTTGAATTTAAATACGCTACAAAGGTCATTGCAGCCATTAAAAATAGCCATAATGAGGCAATTTCTAAAATATTTTCATTTAAAAGATGTTGAATCGTATCGGGGCTTTGCCCGTGTAGAGGGTATATAAAAAGAAGAATCCAGCAAAGCGTACCAAAAAAAAGCGTGGTTTTAGCTTTATTTACGTGGATTATATCTTCTATAACGATCAGTAAAAATGCAATCGCTATCAGGGTTAGAATAATCGAGGAAACCATGGTAGTTAAACAACCTTTGATATAGTTTTAAAGAACACACAAATAACATTCCATTTCATGTGCCTATTTTCGGCGCGAATTTTAGCACTGCCTCTATGCAAAAACTATTATTAAATGGTCTTAAAAACGAATACTATATACAGACAAGGTTAATTAAAAATACGTAATAATGAGTCTTCTAAAAGAACTCAATAATAAAATACTAGGATGTTGTAACCCCTTATGATCCCAGCTAAAAAGCTACTAAACACCATAACCGAACATTGGGGTGTATTAGCGCTATTATTTAAACGTTTTAAAATGGCTGACTTTAGCCTAAAAGACGTACAAAACGCGATTAAGCAAAAGCAGCCTACATGGTCGAACGAACGCATTTATAAAGAAACAAATCGTTTATTAAACCAAGATATTTTAATTCCGCTGGCTAAATCCTCTCAGCTTGAAATAAATCGTGCTATTGCTGATTTTGCTACTTTTTTACTCCAAGAAGAGCATTTAGGTTTAGCGCAAGAAATTAGCGTATTAGTCGACGACCTAGCACGTTTAGGTAACCGCCTAGATAACGCTGGCGAAATAGAAGACTTTGACGACTTACGCCGCTACAGCCGTATTATGGATGATCGGGTGCGTAAAATAATGAAGCTCTATACGCACAACGAAAACGCTATTTTAAATATTGTTGAACAAGCCAAATCAAATAATGCAGTGCAATCGCTGCAAAAGCGTTATAAAGCGGTAATAGAAGCCTTTGACGAATACATAGAGCCAATGCTTGAAATGGTTGATATTCGTGGTGAGTTTCATGCATGTTTTACTCTCATTGAAGAGCAAATAAGTAAGCAAATACTGCACATTGAGCGCTCAGGTAAAGCGTATAACGACAAACGTATGCTGGAGCAATTACGTACCCGTATACTCGAAATGCATTTAATGGGCCGAGAAAGCTTACGTAAAAGTGCCGATATGCTTATGCCACTACGTGAGGAGCTACGCCGTAATAACTTAATTACTCGCCAAGCAGCCAAAGTACTTGGGCTTGTACGTAAAAATGGTGTAGACAATATGCTAAGTGCTGTGCAACCACATCTTGTAAGCGACGCGCAGCGATATTCGCTTGGTCAGCAACGCCATATCGTGGCTTACATGGCAAGCTTGGTTGAATTTGAACACGAAGAATACCAATTGCCTGACCAGCAAGACGTGCCTGCATTTGTTACGCCTAATATTCCTGACTACAACGATGTTAAAACCAGCTTTGCTAAGCGCTTTAATAAAAAACGCAAAAAGCCGCAGCCCTTGCTGCAATTTTTAGACGAAAGCTATCCAGATCTCGATGCCGATGAAATGCTATTTTTGTATCAAAAATTAGTCAGCGACAGCGATATTAAAATAATTCAAAGCGATGAAAAAGCCCGCGTAAAAATTGCCGGTCAGCACTTTTCTTTATATCCATTTAATTCAGAGCCTCAGCCAGATCCAAAGGCAGGTAAATAAACCATGACACACATAAACTTAGACGAGCTAACTCATCTACAAGCCATTAATAAAAAATTAGTAGCGGGTTATCACATTTGCGAGCAAGACAACGTAATGTGGCAAGAGCTTGACCAGCACATAGAAGACTACACCGCCCTATTTACCGCCCTAGGTAACGATTTAAAACACGACAGCCGTGGCTTTTATTATTTTGGTAGCGACGAAAGCACGCCAAATATGGGCAAAATATCTCGCGCTATCGCGCTCACCATTTACATTTTAATTGAGCACTACGCCAATACGGGTAAAGACCCAATGCGCGCATTGTTTGACGACGTAAACGATTTAGAGCTTATGCAAACGCTGGTGCAAATTAACAAACATTTGTTTGATCAGCTTGAGATATTTTCGGGATCTGACCTGCGCAAAGATGTTTACCTGCGCATGGTCCGCTTAGGTTTAGCCCGTGAAGTAGAAGGCGGCTTTATGCTACAAGCGCCAATTCACCGCTACATAGATGCACTCATGGAAGTAAACGAAGAAACCTACATTACAGAGGACGAGGAATGAAAAATCTATACGGACTAAGTAAACTCGCCCTACTTAACACCGCAGGCTATGCAAAATGTGTGATCCCGCTTGATAAAAGCAGCTCTATTTGCGCGCCCAATAACACAGGTAAAAGCTCGGTTATTAACGCCCTGCAGTTTCCGCTTATTAACGATTTGCGCTTAACAGAATGGGACGGACACGATTTAGATGAAACCCGTAAGTTTTATTTTTCATCCGATCAGTCGTACATTTTACTCGAAGCTAACTTGCCTCATGGCTCGGTAGTAATAGGCGTTGCGGGACTTGGTAAAATTGCCGGTTACGCGCATCAGTACTTTTGTTATCAAGGAAAGCTTGATTTAGAGCAGTACACGCAAGGTAAAACTATTATTAAATTTACCAAGCTGTTCAACCATTTAAAATCGCTTAACTACAACCCTATTGAGCTTAAAGCACAAGAGCTCAACGCGCTATTGACTGGCGGCGCAACGCCTTTTGACGGCGACATAAACCTAAAAATGATCCCGCTTAATAATGTGCAAGACTCTTCTATTTATAAAGAAATATTTAGACGTATTCTTAACTTACACAAATTAGGCGCAAGCGACGTAAAACGTTTTATGCTACGTGTGTTTGAACGCCATATGTCGAACTCTAAGGTCGACTTTTATGAAGTATGGCGTCGCTCGTTCGATAAAGTAAATCGCTCAAAACGCGAATTAAAGGCCCTTGAGTCAATGCAAGAGCCAATAGCCGCGCTTGAATCAATGCTTGAAAACCAAACCGTGCTTAAAGGTAAATTAGCGGCGTATGCGCCTAAAATTGACCAAGCACTGATTGATTTTGATACCTATCAAGAGTCGCAACTTAATGAGCTGGGCATTGCGCTTGAAGATATAGAGCACGAAAAACACGAGTTTGAGCAAAAACAAAGCCTATACGTACAGCAATCGCGCGACATAGAGCGCAGACAAACACAAATTGAGCAGTGGTTTTTAGATTACGATGCGCTTAAAAGCGAGTTTGAACTAGTAAATAAAGCCACGCTTAAAACCAGCCTGACTCAGTTAAAGCAAGATTACGAGTCGCTTTCGCACTCTATAACCAGCGCACAAGGGCAAAGCCTACACACGCTTGACTACCGCATTAGCGAAACACAAAAACAAATTAAGAGCTTAAAGCTGCAACTTAAAAATCTTGAGTTTAATTTGTTTACCCGCATGCGCGAAGACCTCTCTTTAAAAGAAGTAGAGGAAATATCGCGGATTTTAAATCCTGATATTCTCTCGTTTGCGACCACCACTAATGGCGATATAACCATTGATGACGAAGACGCCTTTGGTGAGTTTTTATCGCTATTAAGTGAAAACGTTAAAGGCGGCGTATTAACGCTACCAGGTGCGAGCATTAAGCTTAAAAAGCTCTCGCCTGTGCAAATGCAAAGCGGCGAAAACAAAGAGCAATTAACCGCTCAGTTAAATGCTCTTGAGCATTCACTTAAAGAGTTTAAACAACAGCGCGATGTTGCAGCAAACGTTGCCGACAAGCAAAAAGAGAAAGACGCGTTATACGATGAGCTTATGAGCGCAGAGAACGCGCTAAAACGCTTAGAGCAGTTTGATATAATGCAGCAGTCGGTTGAAGCGCAAGCCATGCTAAAAGAGCAGTTATTAGCTGAGCGCGAACAAGTTGACGACTACCTGCAAGATATTCAAAAAAATAGTGGCTCAATTGCCGATCGTCGCTCGTTAATTAAATCGAAACAAGAGCAAATTAATCGCCAAACTGAGCGCTTACGCCAAGTTAAAAGTGAGCGAATTGACCATACCCTTGATTTATACAGCGGTAAAGTAACTCCATACATGATTGATATTACGGTCGACTTTGATAGCTTAAGCGATCTTGTTCATCACTTTAATAAAGACTGCCAAGAGCTGCGTAATTTTGACATAAACGTGCGTAACACCTATTTGCATGTATATAACGCGGGTATTACTAAATTCGACAACGAAAACGACGAATATACTAAATACCAAAAGCTAATAAGCGCCTTTCATAATATTGATAACGAACGCGACGCTGTTGAACGCCAAGCACGCGTTGCGCTTACCGAAGTGGCCGCAACTATTAAAGGCTTGCGAGAAGATTTAGACCGCCTTCGTCGCGAAATGAATAGCTTTAATAAAGGCATAAGCCAGCACCGTATTTCAAACCTGCAAGCGTTTAAAATTAACGTAATACCGCGCAAAATGCTGGTTGATAGTATAGATACTATTATCAGCACGTCGCATCAGTTTGAACAAGGCGACACACTTGATTTACTGAGCCAAGAACCGTACAGCGAAAGCGCAGTAAACGAAGCGAAAGATCACTTAATTAAACTCGCTTCAGATAAAGCTGGTTTAACACTTACCGATTTATTTGATATTCGATTTGAAGTGGTTAACCGCGCAGGTGAAACAGAGCACTTTGAAAAAATAGATTCGGCGGGTTCAAACGGCACACGTATTACGATTAAGTTATTGTGTGGCATGTTGTTTATTCGTTACTTATTAAGCGATCAGGAACAAAACCTATACCGTATACCTATTTACATAGATGAAGCGGCCGACATTGACCCACAAAATCAAAAAGCAATTATAGAAACCGCACTAAGCTTTGGTTTTGTGCCTATATTTGCCTCAGTTAAGCCACAAATAAGTTGTGACTACATTGTGCCTATTCGCTCGGTAAAAGACGGTGCACAAAACTGGGTGGATGAAAAAGATTGGATTGAAGTTGAACATTAGCTGATGAATCGAGACTAATTAACAGAGGTTAATTAGTCGTTCAGCCCTGACAATTAGACTAATATTTAGGACGTTTAAATAATACACATTTAAACTATGTGTGTTATTTTAAATTAATGCATTTTATTGGAGCAAACGTAATGAAAAATATACTTATTGTTGCAGCGCTAGCACTTCTTACAGCCTGTACACAAACCCCAGATTGGGATTACGATAAATCAGCTAACTTTAGTAATTTTAAAACATTTGCTTGGGTAGAAAACGCCAGCCTAACTAAAGACATAAATAACTATCAAATTAATGGCCTAATGGAAAAGCGTGTTCGCACTGCCGTTAATGCAGAATTGAGCCAAACACTAGGTATGAGTTTAGTTGATGCAGCGCAAGCTGATGTACTTGTTAATTATCATGCATCGGTTGATAAAGAGCTTGAAGTAGATACATTTAATGTAAACTACCGCCCGCATTGGGGTTACTGGGGTACTGGTTTTCAACGCGACACAACTGCGCGTGAATACGAAGTGGGCACACTGATTATTGATATTGTAGACCGTGAATCTAACCAGCTAGTATGGCGCGGCGCAAAAGAAGGTCGATTAAAGAAAAACCAATCACCAGAAAAGCGTGAAGCATCAATTAATAAAACAGTGAGCGAAATTTTAAGTAACTTCCCGCCGCAAAAGCAGCAGTAAATTAAAATTAGCTATAAGTTAGTTTTGAAAAAGCTCACAGTACGTGAGCTTTTTTGTAGGTGTGTATTTTTGGGCTTACAGACTTAAGTAATTACGAGCTACGCTCGTCACGTCAGCAAGCTGCACGTCTACAAAATACTGGATTAAACTTTACCTATAGGCGCTAAGCTTGCTTGCGCGCGAAGCGATAGCTTCTAATTACTTATATTTATAGCGCTATATTCAACCTTAAATTACGAGCTGCGCTCGTCACGTCAGCAAGCTGCACGTCTACAAAAAACACCGCGTCAAACTTTACCTGTAGACGCTAAGCTTGCTTGCGCGCGAAGCGGTAGCTTCTAATTACTTTTATAGCGCTATATTCCATCTTAAATTACGAGCTGCGCTCGACACGTCAGCAAGCTGCACGTCTACAAAAACACTATATTAAACTTACCCGTAGGCGCTAAGCTTGCTTGCGCGAGAAGCGGTAGCTTCTAATTACTTTATAGCGCTATATTCCATCTTAAATTACGAGCTGCGCTCGTCACGTCAGCAAGCTGCACGTCTACAAAAAAACACCGCGTTAAATTTACGATTTATACTTATGCAATAACTCAAGCGGTATATGGCAATAGTCATCAGGATGATTAGTTAATCGGTCTTGATGTTCAGGGTCGCTTGGTACGTAATTAGTTAGCCGCTCAACGCCTACTACAATTTTTTCTGCATCACTGCGCTTATTTATATAATTGCTTGCTGCGTCTAAATGGCTTTGGTTTTTGCTATAAATGGCAGTGCGGTATTTAGGGCCTACGTCATCTCCTTGTTTGTTAATACTGTATGGGTCAATAATTTCAAAAAAGTAGTCATACAGCTTATTTAGGCTAACGACTTTTAAATCAAAAATGACTTTTACGCATTCGGCATAACCATCGTATTCGCCGTTAGTGGTTTTGCTTGTACCATTAGCGCGACCTGCTTCAGTACTTATTACGCCTGGTAAGTGCTTTAAAAACTCTTGTACGCCCCACAGGCAGCCACCAGCAAAGTAAATAGTATTTTGTTGTGTCGTATCCATTATAAATGTTACCTAATAAGTAATTATACCGATTGCATTAAAATAGTGTTCTATTATAGCGCCAAGAAAATAGCGCAATAACAAGGCGAAAATTATGACATATAGTTGTTCTATATAAATAATTTTTAACGCAGTGAGTGCGCTATTTAATACGATAGAATGACCATGTTTTTAATAAAGTCGGTATTACGTAAATGGTTATCAAATGCAGTTATTAGCAAATTAATGTACAATCGCGCACAAAATGACTGCTGTTACATTTAGTTATTTTATCATGCTCAAATATAAGCTTTGAAATTAATTGTAACCGCAGCTACAAATAAAAAATGATGAGAAACACATGAATCGCACACCACACCTTATAATACCTGCAATATTATGCAGCGTTACTGCATTTGCTAATGCTAATACGCTATCTGATGAGTCGGCAATCGAGAAAATAACGGTTGAGGCCTCACCCACTGCAAATAAGTTGCCAGTAGGTACATTCGACTCGCCTATTTCTAATTTAGAATATGACCCTCGTGTTGATTTACAATCGCGTAATATGGCTGAGGCGCAGGCTGATGTAACTATACGCGGCGGTATTTTCGAAAACACCGGTTTTAGAGTAGGAAGCGCTACCCTGCTTGACCCGCAATCTGGTCATTATTTTGCTGAAATCCCCATTGCACCGCAAATGCTAAGCGGCCCAGATGTTTTAACCGGTGCCGATAACGCACTTTACGGTATGAATAGCTCTGTAGGTACGGTTTCATTTGGTTGGAAACCGATTATTACTGGCGGTAGTGTATCCCTTGGTACTGGTACAAACGACTTTAATCTGCAAAGTATTCACGCTGCTAAAAACACACAACTTGATAGTTTAGCTAACTATACTCTGGGCTTTGAAGGTGAGTATTCTCATTCGCAAAGTGATGGCACCATTGATAATGGCGATCATGACTTCTCGCGCGCCTCAGCTCGCGTGCAATTAGCAAGCGAGCACAGCCAAACAGATTTATTTTATGGCTCACAAGATAAGTTTTTTGGCTGGCCTAACTTGTACACCCCTTTTGGCGTTAACGAAACTGAAGATTTAGAAACCCGTCTTTGGATGCTTAATCACAAGCAAAACTACGCTGATAACAGCAACTTTGAAGTATCTGCTTATTATCGTACCCATGACGATCACTATATTTACTCGCGCGAAAATCCTAGTGCATTTGAAGCTTTTCATAAAAGCGAAGTTAAATCGCTTGGACTTTCGGGTCGTCATGCACAAAGTGATGCACTGGCAATAAATTACTCTGCACAGTTTATTGATGACTCGATTGAATCAACCACACTTGAAAACAACTTTACCTCACGAAAGTATTACAAGCTGAGTATATTGCCCCAATACACAATAGCGCTAAACAACCAACAGCTTACCTTTCGTTTAGGCGCAGCCTATGACGATACAAATCGTGATGATGCTGAAGTATCAGCTATTGGTGACATAACCTTAAACACCCAAAATAGTGACGGCACAGCACAAACCCTTTACTTATCATACGCGCAGGCGAGTCAAGTTGCAGGCTACACAGCCATTGGCGGCAGCGACTCTGGCGGGTTATTTAGAAGTAACTACAACCTTGAGCGCGAAACCACTTCAAACTTGGAGCTAGGTTTATTACTTGATGAGCAAACTTGGCAACTTAATTCGGCTATTTTTTATCGAAAAGATAATAACTTAACCGATTGGACCTTTAATTTTGATTCAACTTCAGCGCGCTTTGCAAACCCAGTTGATATTGATACAGCAGGGGTTGAATTTTTAGCGACTAAGCACTTTGATACAGCAAAACTTATAGCAAGCTACACCTATTTACATAAATCAGAAAACTACGGCGCAGCCGATATTGATGCCAGCTTTTACGCGTTAAACTTTCCTGATCACCGTTTAACACTTGGCGCTGTGTACAACCCAACTGATATTTTAGAATTTAGAATAGATAACGAATGGCGTACACAACACAAAAATGCACTTAGAAACGGCAGTGACAACGCGTTATTTACCCAACTAACGCTTAAAATAACCCCGCCACAGTTGAGTAATTTATTTATCACCTTAGCGGCAGATAACTTATGGGATGAGTCGTTTGAAGAAATACCAGGTACACCTGGGCGCGGTGAGCAATATACGCTAAGCGCAACGTATAGTTGGTAACCATTAACGTAAGCAAGCTTCACGTCTACAAAACAACCACAAACCTCCACTTTAGCAGTAGACGCAGAGCTTGCTCGCGTGAAAAGCGCAGCTTTTAATTATTTAGAGTCCAGCAACTTTTACCGCCTTTGTGAACCTTATTGACGGGCAATGCCCGTAACGTAAGCAGCTTCACGTCTACAAAACAGACACAACCTACACTTTGGCAGTAGACGCAGAGCTTGCTCGCGTGAAAAGTGCAGCTTTTAATTATTTAGAGTCCAGCGACTTTTACCGTCTTTGTGAACCTTATTGACGGGCAATGCCCGTAACGTAAGCAAGCTTCACGTCTACAAAACAGACACAAACCTACACTTTGGCAGTAGACGCAGAGCTTGCTCGCGTGAAAAGCGCAGCTTTTAATTATTTAGAGTCCAGCGACTTTTACCGTTTTTGTGAACCTTATTGATGGGCAATTCCCGTAACGTAAGCAAGCTTCACGTCTATAAAACAGACACAAACCTCCACTTTGGCAGTAGACGCAGAGCTTGCTCGCGTGAAAAGCGCAGCTTTTAATTATTTAGAGTCCAGCGACTTTTACCGTCTTTGTGAACCTTATTGACAGGCAATGCGCGTAACGTAAGCAAGCTTCACGTCTACAAAACAGACACAAACCTACACTTTGGCGGTAGACGCAGAGCTTGCTCGCG